>NZ_JADBGG010000022.1 GCF_014873765.1 Desulfomicrobium macestii
TCCGAACTCGGAAGTTAAGACCTCCAGCGCCGATGATACTGCAAGTTCACTTGTGGGAAAGTAGGTCGTCGCCAGGACTTTTTTATTCTCTTCTCCACACAATGAGTATCACTCTCGCCATCCTCACCTTTCTTCTGCTTGTCCTCGCTTTCTTCACCCATATTTTTTCTTTTCCGGCAAACTGGTTCATCATCCTGATTTTGGGTGCCTGGTCCTGGATTACTCCTGAATCTCCCCTTACATTGACCACTTTTTTGGTTTTCGTTGCTGTTGCCTTTCTTGGCGAGTGCATCGAGTTTGCCTTGCAAGCCGTCGGCGCTCGCAAATATGGTGCGTCTTCCTCGGGGAACTGGGGTGCCTTTGCCGGTGCCATCTTTGGAGCGATTCTTGGAGCCCCTTTTTTTCTTGGCCTTGGCGCCCTTTTAGGCGCGGTAGGCGGGGCTTATTTGGGTTGTCTTGGAGTTGAGCTGATGAACCATCGCCCGTTTGTCGAGGCCAAGAAAGCGGCTTTGGGCGCCATGATTGGCAAGGTTCTTGGCTTGGCTGTCAAAATAGGGATAGGCATCGCGTTTCTTGTCCACGCATTCGAACTGCTCTTCCGGGTTTGAAAATTTCGGAGTGGTCTCTAAAAAGTTCGTTTTTTTTTAGAGTTTTGCAGTGACGATTAGGGATGGACATGTCATATATTCCCGGAATATCCTTCATCAATTTCGCGATCATAAGCTTTGGCCGCATTCTTGGCCAATTCGTCACAGCGTTCGTTTTCCGGGTTTCCATCGTGAGCTTTCACCCAGTGGAATATCACCTTGTGTTTTTTTAACAAAGCCAGGAGCTGCTCCCAAAGGTCCCTGTTCTTGACAGGTTTTTTGGCCGAGGTCAGCCAGCCGTTCTTTATCCAGGACTGAATCCATTTTTTGGATATGGCGTCGCACACATAGCGCGAATCTGAATGGATATGCACGGTGCACGGCCTTTTTAGGTGCTCCAGGGCATGAATAACTCCCCGGATTTCCATGCGATTGTTCGTGGTTTCAATGTACCCTCGGCTCAGTTCCTTTCTCGAATCGGCCCACAGGAGCACTGCGCCCCAGCCACCCGGACCAGGGTTGCCCAGGCTTGAGCCGTCGGTATAGATAGTAATCAATGTATCGCTCACGTTATCCTCATTTTTATTGTTTGGCAGGTTGATGCGATTATCCAGGCGTTGTCCACGATTCCTTGACCTTGCGGTGGGAGTCTTTTACGAAGGAGCACTATGAATTGGGACTGGGAAAAACTACAAGAAAAACGACAGAGGCAGTCTGGCCCCATGCCTGGGCCGGATCTTGGTGATTTAAACGAAAAAGTCAAACAGTTTAAACAGATGAATTTGCCAGGTTGGCGAATCATCTTGCTTGTGGCCCTTTTGTTCTGGCTCGGGAGCGGTATCTATATCGTTCAGCCGGATGAAGTTGGCGTTGTCAAACGCTTTGGTGCCTATGAACGCACCACTGAACCTGGACCGCATTATCGGCTGCCTTTTCCGTTTGAATCCGTGCTGACTCCTCAAGTCACCAAGATTCAGCGGCTTGAAGTTGGATTTCGTGGGAGCACCGCCTTTACCGTAGGTTCAGGTGTCCAGGTACGGCAGGTCCCAGAGGAATCCCTGATGCTCACCGGCGACGAAAATATCGTCGACGTCCAGTTCATCGTTCAGTTCCTGATCGATAACGCACAGGACTATCTGTTCAACGTCGCCAATCAGGATAAAACTGTCAAGGATGCTGCCGAAGCGGCCATGCGTGAAGTCATCGGCTATAACAAGATCGATGCCGCCCTCACCGATGACAAGCTGACCATCCAGAATGACACGCGTGATCTGCTGCAAAAAATCCTGGACAGCTACAAGATCGGCATCAGGGTTGTCGCCGTTCAGTTGCAGGATGTTCATCCTCCTCGCCAGGTCATTGACGCCTTCAAGGATGTCGCCAGCGCCAAAGAGGACAAGAGCCGTTTCATCAATGAGGCGGAAGCCTACGAGAATGATCTGGTTCCACGCACGCGAGGTGAGGCCGCAGCCATCATGAACCAAGCGCAGGCTTACAAGGAAACCAAGATCCTGCAGTCCAAGGGTGACAGCGATCGTTTTCTTTTTGTCCTTGAAGAATACCGGAAAGCAAAGGACATCACCAAAAAGCGCATTTATCTTGAAACAATGGAAGAGATCCTTTCCAGGCCCGAAGTGGAGAAAATTATTATCTCTAATGATTCCATGCAGCGGGTATTCCCCTATTTGCCTTTGCAGCGCTCCGGAAAGGCTGCCGTGAACGGCCAGGGTAAAGACGGAGGAGTGAACTGATGAGATCAATTCAATTTGCAATAGCCGGAATAGGCATAGCTGTTTTCATTCTGCTGCAATGTGTTTTTGTGGTTGATCAGACTGAGCGAGCTATCGTCTTGCAGCTGGGTAAACCTGTCGGCAATGCTGACTATGAACCTGGCCTGCATTTCAAGCTTCCTTTTGTTCAGAATGTCATATTTTTTGATTCCAGGGTTCTCGAATACGATGCACCTGCTGCAGAAATTCTTACCCAGGATAAGAAAAACATGGTTGTTGACAACTTTTCCAGATGGAGGATTGTCAATCCCCTTTTGTTTTATCAAAAAGTTCGAAGTGTACAAAATGGCTTGTCCCGCATTGATGATATTGTTTACTCACAGTTGCGCGAAGCCTTGGGCCGTTATACGCTCACCGAAATCGTGGCCGTTGAGCGATCCACAATCATGGACGAAGTGACAACAAAATCTAACGTACTGTTGGGTGAATACGGGATTCACATCATTGATGTGCGCATCAAGCGGACGGATTTGCCCCAGGAAAACCAGCTTGCGATCTATGGCCGCATGAAGGCCGAACGTGAACGCCAAGCCAAGCAGTATCGCTCCGAAGGCCGGGAAGAGGCCACCAAGATCACGACCCTGGCGGATCGCCAGCGGGCTGTCATTCTGGCCGATGCTCGCCGTGCCGCCGAGGCTACCCGAGGCGAGGGCGAAGCCGCCGCAACGGCCATCTATGCACAGGCCCTGTCCCAGGACCCTGACTTCTATGAATTCGTGCGAACCATGGATGCTTACAAGAAGACCATGAAGGATCAGACCCAGTTTGTCCTGACACCGCAGAGCGAGTTCTTCAAGTACCTCCAATAAGATAATAAATAAGCACAAAAAAAGGCGGCCCGCAGGTCGCCTTTTTTTGTGCTTTTGATCTTACAGGGTTTTTGCGTCTTCTTCCACCTGCTCGATCATCTTACGCCGTTCCTCAAGTATCCGTTTCGTAAGCTCAGGATCGTGGAGGGCCAGAATCTGGGCTGCAAGCCAGGCCGCGTTGCGTGCTCCGACCTTGTCCAGAGCCAGTGTGCCAACAGGAAATCCGGGGGGCATCTGAACGGTGGCCAGCAGCGCATCCCAGCCTCCCAGCGATGACGCGGAAATTGGTATCCCAAGGACCGGACGCACCGTTTTGGCCGCAACAGCACCTGCCAGATGAGCGGCAAGGCCGGCAGCGCAGATAAAGACCTGAACCCCGTCTTCCTCCAGCTCCTTGATCAGGCGGGAGGTGCGCTCCGGTGTACGATGAGCTGACGTGATGGTGAAGGTGCAGGAAATTCCCAGTTTTTCCAGGACATCCGCGCAAGGGCGTACTGTGCTCTCGTCGGATTTGCTTCCCATGAAGATTGCTACCTGTGGCATCATGACCTCCTTAATCCCTTGTTAGCGATATCTTTGCGATAATAGCTGTTTTCAAAATGGATTTTGTCCACCGCCTGGTAAGCCCGCTCACGCGCTTGACGTAGGTTCGTGCCCAGGGCTGTGACGCCCAGGACCCGGCCGCCGCTGCTGACGGGAATGCCGTCTTGCAACTGTGTGCCGGCCTGGAAGACTTTGACGGATTCGATCTGCTCCGCGGCTTCGATGCCGTTGATGGCCATTCCCTTGGGATAACTTTGCGGGTAGCCCAGAGCGGCCATCACGACACAGCAGCTGGTCTCCTCGTGGAACTCCACCAGCTCTGGAGCAAGGGTGCCGTTCACGCAAGCAAGCATGATTTCTACCAGATCAGATTTGAGCCTGGCCATGAGCGGCTGACATTCGGGATCACCGAAGCGGACATTATACTCCAGCACCATAGTGCCCTGCTCGGTGATCATCAAGCCGGCATAGAGAACGCCTTTGAAGGGCTGGCCAATGGACGCCAGATGTCTGGTAATAGGACGGATGGCCAGATCGGCCATGGCCTGGTAACGCTCCTGCGGCAGAATGGGGGCGGGGCTGTAGGCTCCCATGCCGCCGGTGTTGAGGCCGGTGTCGTCGTCCCCGATGCGCTTGTGGTCCTGCAACGAAGGCATGGGCACGATCGTGGTTCCGTCGCAAAAAGCCATGAAAGAAGCTTCCTCGCCGATCAAGGCCTCTTCGACCACGACTGTTTGTCCGGCCTCTCCGAACACCTGCGTGACCATCATGTCCCTTAGGGCCTCTTCTGCTTCGTCCATGCTTTGGGCGATGACCACGCCTTTTCCGGCAGCCAGGCCGTCAGCCTTGATGACCATGGGCAGGGAGTGCCCGCGCACATATTCCAGAGCCCGCTCATGACTATCGAAGACTTGGAAGTCTGCTGTCGGTACTCCGGTTTCCCGCATCATGTTTTTGGCGAATGCCTTGGAGCCTTCCAATTGAGCGTCAAAAGTGCACGGGCCGAAACAAGGGATATTTACCGCTTTCAGGGCCTCGTTCAGCCCAAGGACAAGGGGTAGTTCCGGTCCGGCGACGACAAGCCCTATTTGGTTGTCGCGGGCAAAAGCGACAATGCCTTCCACGTCGTTATCCTTGAGTGGGACGTTGGTGCCCAGAAGGGCGGTTCCACCATTGCCCGGCGCTATGAACAATTTGTCCAGAAGCGGACTTTGACTGATCTTCCATGCCAGGGCGTGTTCCCGTCCACCGGCTCCAACTATAAGAATATTCAAACAATCCTCCTGTGGTCCAATTCTGATGGAAATGAGCGCTCTAGGAGCGGCGTTTAAACAATTTTTCCAGATCGCTTACACCCCACCGCAGCGCAACCGGGCGGCCATGCGGGCAGTAATTTTTTTCCGGCAGTTTTTGCCATGATTCGACAAGCGCCATCGCCTCGTCCGGCGTGAGGGTGTCTCCGGCCTTGATAGCGGCTTTGCAGGCCATCATCGCCCAGAGATCTTCCATGGAGGTGGCCTTCTCGGTCAGGATGTCCTGCAGAAATTCCTTGGCCTTGGATGGTGTCAGGAGCGTCGGAATGGAATGCAGCATCAGGAGTCCCGGGGCCAGTTCAAGAGAAAACCCCAGCTCGTCGAGTTTTGTCCAGATTTCCTGCGCCAGGATCGCCTGCGCGGGATGAAGAGAAATTTCGAGGGGAAGGAGAAGCGGCCGTCTGTCGCCGCGCGTGCCTTGGGCGCGCAGCATGTTGAAGAGGACACGTTCGTGGGCCGCGTGCTGGTCGATAAGCGTGATTTCGTTGCGTGCGGCAAGGATCAGGTATGTTTGGGAAAATTGTCCCAGATATCGCACTTCCGACGTTACGGGAGCTTTTGGATCGCTCGCCGGGCCTGAAGGTGGCTGGATCGCGGGTGCGAGTCGACTTGGCTGGTCGGCTTCAGGGAAAGCGCCGTCCGGGGTTTCGAAGAGTTTTTGCGCTGCAGCCGAGGATGCGAATTTTGTGGGCCAATCCTGGTCATAGAGGGGGAGATCCGGTCCCGTTTCAACCTGCGCCTGGGCGGATGCGGAAAAACGAGGCTCCATCACGGGCAAAGTCGTATGCACCTGGCTTATGGAAAGCGCCTGGGGGTGATCAACGGTCTGCGTCTGATGGGAATTGCGTTCCAAGGTCAGAAGGACGGCTCTGCGAACGATCCGGAAAATGGAGCCGTCGTCCTGAAAACGAACTTCGGTTTTGGCCGGATGCACGTTCACATCGACCTCCTCCGGGGGGATGCACAGAAAAATGACCGCCTGCGGATACTCCTTGCCAAGAATTCTTCCCCGGTACGCTTCGCGGATGGCGCTCAGGATCGTCTTGTCCTGAACAGGGCGGCCGTTGACGTAGATAAGAATGCGGTCCGGGCGGGCCTGGGCCATGGCGGGGTCGCCGACAAGTCCGTGAATGGACAGCGGCTCATCCTCATGGCTGACTGCATGCATGGATTCGACAACTTCTCTTGGCCAGATGGCCGCAAGTCGCTGCGCGACTTCCTGGCCTGCCAGGAAGCGGTGTACGCTGCGTTCAGCATTCAGGAATTCAAAATCTACATGGGGGTTGGCAAGTGCGATGCGAGCTACAAGTTCGGCGCATTTGCGTGTCTCGGTGCCTGGTTTTTTCAGGAATTTGAGGCGGGCCGGGACGTTGGAGAAAAGATCGCTGACCTCTATTTCCGTCCCTTGGGGCATGGCGGTTTTGTCCTGACGCACAATGCGCCCATGCAAAACTTCCAGGACCCCGCCATCGCCATCCTGGCGGGCGGAGGCAATGCGAAAGCGGGAGACCGAAGCTATGCTTGGCAAGGCTTCTCCGCGAAATCCGAAGCTTTTTATGTCCTGTAGGTCCTGAAGGTTTTCCAATTTGCTGGTGGCGTGGCGCGTCACGGCAAGTTCAAGCTGCTCTTCCGGGATGCCGAATCCGTTGTCACTGACTTTGATGGATGATTGTCCACCGTCCCGGATTTGAATGCGGATTCGGGTCGCGCCCGCATCCAGGGAGTTCTCGACAAGTTCCTTCAGGACGCTGGAGGGCCGTTCGACGACTTCGCCGGCAGCGATCTGGTTCTGTAACTCGGGAGGCAGGAGGCGGATCTGTTTTTTCGGATGCATGTCTTAACGGCCCAATGATCCCAATTGTGCGAGGATGACACGAAATTCGAAGCGGGAGTCCTCGTCGGTTTGGCTCCATGATGTTTCAGCGGAGAAGCACTGGTGGTCATAGCGCAATGTCAGTCTTTTTTCCAGATCGGTGCTGGCTTCCCAATCGACGCGGTACAAAAAAGCGGCGCTCCATTGATTGTTTATGGCAATCCCGCCGCCGAAAGAGGCGATGCGCTGGCGCTCTTGTTCCTGCCGCAGATATTCGTCGATCTCTTCAAGAAAATCCAGGCCGAACGAGGCGTACAAAACATCGTCGTAGTAGGCTGAAAGGGAGTGTTCATGCTCGCTGATCCGGCTTTCGTACGTGGAGAACCAGGTCTTGTTGTTCAGGTAAAGCCAAGGATTGATTCTGGTGGTCAAATCCGTCAACACGTCCGAAAAGGGACGGTTGGGGTACTCGTCCGTGTCGTCGTTCCGTCTTTCTTCCCGGAGGCTGTAGGACTGTTCAAATCGCAGTCTCGCCATTTCAAAGAAGTCCATTTGCAGACCAGGCTGTCCCTGTTCTTCAGGACTTGGCTGCCATTTTCCTGTTTTGCAGGTGAAAATATTCGTAATGGAGTATTTGAGCTCGTTTTTTGCGTCGATCCGATCAGTTTCATCAAAATAGGGATATTTTTCCTGCTCGGAATAGGGGATATAATTGTATTCCAGACGCGGCTGAAGAGCATGTTTCAATTTCAGCCATGTCGGAGTTTGTGCATCTTTATCGATGCTGCTTTCTTCATTAATGGTAAAAATTTTAGAAAATTCGGTGTAGGCCGTTGTGGAAAAATCAGGAAGAAATCTTGTCTGAGTACTCTTGTCCGTGTCGACATTGTCATCATCACCTTCAAATCGCTGTATGAAATAGCTTGTACTGCGCATGCCTGCTTTTGGAATTATGGATCCATATTCAAAGTGCATCGGCATGCCGATTATCGGATGAATATCAAAACGGTTGCCTGTAGTCCCGTATTCTCTCCAAAATGAGGCCAGCTGTGAACTTCCTTCAACGGTCAGTGGCGTGTCAAACAGCTGCGTCTGATATAAATGAAGGTTGAGTTCAGGGAGCCTCTGCAGCGTGGGGTCGGAGGCTCTTTGTTTTTCGGTGAGGTTATTATTGCTGCCGTATTCAAGATTCTGCGTGTATTCCAGAAGTCCTTGGAAGCCTATGTCGCCCCAGTTGCGGCTCAGGAGGGCACGGTTGGTCCGCAGATTGCTGTCGCTGTCTTCGATGTCGCGACCAAAATATTGAAGAAAATCACGACGGCTTTTGTTGAAACCGGAGTATCCGCGCGAAAATTCACGCAGGTAATCCTGATCAGAAACCATATCCAGATCGAATTTGATATTCCAGTCAGGCTCGCCGAGGTAGCCGTCGAATTTGCCGCGAGCCCACCAGCGATTGCGGTTTTCACGCGCCATGTCGGCGTTGTCGCTGTAAAGCGACTCGCTTTCGGTCTGCTGGTCATAGAGATAATCGAGCTTCCAGATTCCCTTGCTGTGGATGTCGGGCACCATGCGGTATTCGGCGCCGAGCATGAGGCCCTTGCTGGTCATGAGGTGCGAATAGAGCGTGACGTCCTGCTCTTCGTCGATGACCTGATAATAGGGCTGGTCGTAGGTGATGCCGAGGCGGTCGCTGGTGCCGATTTCCGGGAGGAGAAAGCCGCTTTGTCTTTTGGTCTTGACGGGTATCACCGCGTAGGGCGCGGCAAGAACGGGCTGATCGAGAATCTGAAAACGGGGCGTCCAGAGGTGTGCATAGCCGTCCACCGTGATGTCGCCTCGTGACGACTTGATCGACCAGGCCGGCCGGTCTCCATCGCAGACCGTGATGGTGGCTTCGCGAAATTCGTACGTGTCTTGGCCTGTTTTTTTGAGAACCGCGCCTTCAAAATACATATGCGGGTCTTGCATGAAGATCCGGCCGTTCTTGAGCCATCCGGTATTCGTGTTGAGATCGAACTCCGCTTCCTCGGCCTTCAGGAAATCGCCTTGAAATCTGGCGTCGACATTGCCCTTGAGAAAGACCCATTTCGTGGACTGATAATAACGCGCATAATCGGCACGGATGTAGTCGCTACCCCTGTCCAGCACGACGTTTCCAAATGCTTCAAGGTACTGGTTGTCGTGGCTTGCGGCCGTCTTGTCGGCCAGCAGGCGCCAGGACTGGGGAGCCTCGTCCTGCGCGGCGGCCGGGGCAAGAACGGACAAGGCCAGCAAGGAGGTGACGCAAAGCAGGGAAATGAAAAGAATTCGCAGCTTCATGGATACGCCGTTGAATGGTCGAAAGTTGGTGTGGATGTGGCGGCACAGGTAGCATAGGCGACGCTGGATGCCTAGTCCGAAGTGTGCATGCACCCCACTGGGGGAGTTGACTAATCGCATCATTTGATGGTTGAGACCCGGCAGCAGCAAGGTCGATTAACGTATTGGATTCATGACCAAGTTTGGGGCGCCTCCTTGTCTCATTTTTCACAAACAGCTTGACCTTGATGGGGAGGTGATTTAAGAACCCCGCAAATCTGTCCTGTTCTTCCAACGCGTTGCGCGGTCAACCGGCAAATAGTATAACACGCTGTGATTTAAGGTATTTATGGAACTACACAAATTTTTGGCCGACAACCATCACGTCATTTGTGCTCTATGGTCAGAGGCTATCATCAAGACCTATCCTGAAGAGGGCGCCAAGTTTTTTTCCGGATCTTCCAACCAGTTCGCCAATCCCGTGGGACATACTTTTCGCAACAACGTCGAGCGCATATATAAGGTACTGCTCAGCGATGCGGACGTTGATGAGTGCTCCACCGATCTCGACGGAATCTTGCGCATCAGAGCTGTGCAAGGCTTCGCTCCGTCTGTTGCGCTGTGTTTTCTTCCTGCCCTCAAGGAGATAGTTCTCCGTCAGCTTGAGAAGACTTGTCCTGCCCTAGAAGCTAGCGCCATGCTGCATGACTGGAACACTCGTGTCGATAGACTGACAATGCTCGGATTTGATCTTTACATGAATTGCAGAGAGCTTCTTTGGAAGCAAAAAGCGAATCAGTTATATAGTAGAACTCATAAATTGCTTGAGAGGGCTAATTTATTGAAAGACGAGGAGGTAGCGGGGTAGTGTCCGTTAAGTATATTTTTTGTGTTAACCCTTTAGCGAGGTAAAAGGTACATGAAAGCTCTTTACTCCCTTTTCCTGGTCTTTGCCCTCGCGGCATTAGCCCTAGTGGGCGCCGGGGCGTTGGGTATGGAAAAAGCCTTTGGGCTGTACATACCCTTCCTGGCAGTCGCGGTTTTTGTGGTGGGATTCTGTATGAGAGTTGTGGATTGGGGGAAATCGGCTGTGCCGTTTTGTATCCCCACTACATGCGGCCAGCAGGAGTCCCTGCCATGGATCAAGCAGAGCACCATCGAAAATCCATCCACCACGGGCGGCGTCGTGATGCGGATGCTTTTGGAAGTGTTGTTGTTCAGGTCGCTGTTTCGCAATACCAAGGTTGATCTGCATGAAGGTACAAGGGTTACCTACAGCTCAAGCAAATGGTTGTGGCTTGGCGCCTTGGCTTTCCACTATTCCTTTTTGACCATTGTCCTGCGGCATATGCGCTTTTTCACAGAGCCGGTGCCAGGCATTATCGCCGGCATTGAAGCCATGGACAGCATGCTGCAGATCGGCGCTCCGACGCTCTATCTTACCGACGTCGTGTTTGTCGCCGCCGTGACCTATCTTTTTGTGCGCCGCGTAGTGGTTCCCCAGATCCGTTACATATCTTTGGTGCAGGATTACTTTCCGCTGTTCCTGATTCTCGGCATCGCCTTTTCGGGAATTTTCATGCGGTATTTCGCCAAGGTCGACATCATTTCCGTCAAGCAGCTGGCCATGGGGCTGGTGACATTTTCCTGGGTCGTTCCGGAAGGGATCGGGGTGATGTTCTACATCCACATGTTCCTGGTTTCCGTCCTGCTGGCCTATTTTCCGCTCAGCAAACTCATGCATATGGGCGGCGTGTTCCTTTCGCCCACGCGCAACATGAACTGTGCTTCCAGAAAGTTCAGGCACATCAACCCCTGGAAGTTCGAGAACGTTCATTATCACACATATGAAGAATACGAGGACGAATTCCGTGAGAAGATGGTCGACAAGGATCTTCCCGTGGACAAGCCTCTAGCAGAAGGAGCCGAGTAATGTCTGATCTGCCACGCCCTGAAGCGCTTTTTGCGAATATCGACTACACTCCGCCCAAGGCGGACTGGATGGACGTGCCGGTGGAGATCAAACCCGGCCGGTACTGTTACGCAGCCAACCCGGACAGCGTGAACTACGTGGGTCTGCCTCATGCCCGCAAGTGGAATCCTCTCGACGACGACTGGAAACTCCCGGAGAACTGGCAGGAAATCATCTTTAACGGTCTGCGCGAGCGTCTGCAGAAGTACCGCTCGTTCAAGATTTTCATGGACATCTGCGTGCGTTGCGGCGCTTGCGCGGACAAATGTCATTTCTTCATCGGGTCCGGTGATCCGAAGAACATGCCTGTGCTGCGCGCAGAGCTGCTGCGTTCCGTCTATCGCGGCGAATTCACGACCTTCGGCAAGATCCTTGGCCGGTTTGCCGGTGGGCGCAAGCTGACTCCCGAGGTCCTCAAGGAATGGTGGTACTATTTCTTCCAGTGTTCCGAGTGCCGCCGCTGTTCCGTCTTCTGTCCTTACGGCATTGATACCGCCGAGGTGACAATCATCGGCCGCGAACTCCTGAACCTGCTGGGCCTCAACATCGACTGGATCGCCACTCCGGTGGCCAATTGCTACCGCACGGGCAACCATCTTGGCATCCAGCCGCACGCTTTCTTCGACATGATCGACTTTTTCTGTGACGACATCGAAGATATCACCGGTATCCGTCCAGAGCCTTCGTTCAACAAGAAGGGCGCCGACATTCTCTTCATCACCCCCTCCGGAGACGTTTTCGCCGATCCGGGTACCTATACCTGCATGGGCTACCTCATGCTGTTCGAGTACCTGAAGCGCGAATACGGCCTGGACGTGACCTGGTCCACCTACGCTTCCGAGGGCGGAAACTTTGGTTTCTTCACCTCCCATGAGACCATGAAACGCCTCAACTCCAAGATGTACATGGAAGCCGACCGCTTGGGCGTGAAATGGATTCTTGGCGGTGAATGCGGTCACATGTGGCGCGTCATCCATCAGTACATGGACACGTTGAACGGGCCCGAATTCCAGCATTCGCGCATGGAAGTGCCCTCCAATCCGATTACCGGAACGGTGTTCAAGAATGCGGCCAGCACCAAGATGGTCCACATCGCCGAATTCACGGCGGACCTGATCAAGCACGGCAAGCTTAATCTGAACAAGAAGCGCAACGCCAACATTCACCTGACTTGGCATGACTCCTGTAACCCCGCTCGCGGCATGGGGCTTCTCGACGAACCCCGTTTCGTCGCCAAGAGCGTTGTCGAGAAGTTCACCGAAATGCCTGAGGGCACCATCCGCGAGCAGACCTTCTGCTGCGGTGGCGGCGCCGGTCTGAATGCCGGTGAGAACGACGAATTGCGCATGATGGGCGGACTGCCCCGCGCCAATGCCGTCAAGTATGTCCATGACAAATACGGCGTGAACATGCTCGGATGCGTCTGCGCCATCGACCGGGCTGTACTGCCCAATTCCATGCAGTACTGGGTACCGGAAGTCGATGTTTGCGGCTTGCATGAACTTGTTGCCAATGCCCTGGTCTTTCCTGGTGAAAAGGAACGCGAAACCGATCTGCGCGGTGAAGACCTGCCCGGGATGGAGGATGAATAATGTACGACAAGAATAAAATTCTGATCGGTCTTGCCGTGTTCGTGGTCTTCATGACCTATCCGTTTTGGAACAACATCGGCAGCGCCGCATATCAAAGACCCGAGTTGGAAAAGCCCAAGAACGCCAAGGACTGTGTGGAAAGCGTGGAATTCATGCGCGCCGAGCACATGGCCATGCTCAACAACTGGCGCGATGAAGTCGTCCGCAGTGGGGAGCATGAATACCACTCCACGGCCAACCATCAGGTTTTCCAGAAGAGTCTGACCAAGACTTGCATGAAGTGCCATGAGAACAAGGATCAGTTCTGCGACAAATGCCATGCGACCGTTTCGGTGAACCCCTACTGCTGGGATTGTCATGTTGATCCGAAGGGGGAGAAGAAATGAAAACACAGCGTAGAAACTTTCTGAAGATCGCCGCCATGGCTGTTCTGGGATGGGGCGTGCGCCCTGCTTCGGAACTCATGGCCGCAGGCGGCGGAACCGCGAGCGAAGGCCTTCTCTTTGCTTCCCGGCACAAGGTTCATGCCGGGCCCAACACGCTTACGGCTTCGCGCTGGGCCATGGTCATCGATACCGCCAAACTCAACGAAAAGGTGATGGAAGACATCGTGCACACGTGTCACTCCATTCACAACGTCCCGACCATTCCGGGAAATCAGAACATCAAGTGGATTTGGGAAACGCACATGGATCATCTTTTCCTTGAAGATCTCCATGAGTATCAGCCCGAAGCGGGAGCCAAATCCGCGTTGGCCCTGTGCAACCATTGCGACAATCCTCCCTGTGTGCGCGTGTGCCCGACAAAGGCCACATTCCAGCGCGAAGACGGCATCGTCATGATGGACTTTCACCGCTGCATCGGATGCCGTTATTGCATGGCCGGCTGTCCCTACGGTTCACGGAGCTTCAACTTCATGGATCCGCGCAAGCATTTGGAAACGACAAATCCCGACTTTCCCACGCGGACCAAGGGCGTTGTTGAAAAATGCGAGTTCTGTGCTGAACGTTTGGCTGAAGGCAAGATGCCCGCCTGTGTCGAGGTTTCCGAAGGCGCGTTGGCCTTCGGCGATTTGGCCGACCCTGAATCCGAAGTGCGCAAGCTTCTTGCAGAGCGTTTTTCCATCAGGCGTAGTCCGACCCTTGGAACCAAACCTTGTGTTTACTATCTCGTGTAAGGGGTGAGCCATGCTTGAAAAAGCCATAAATGGATCAAAAATTTATTGGGGTTGGATCGCCTTTTTGCTCCTGCTTATGAGCATCGGGGCTGCGTGTTACTGGCAACAGCTCTCGCACGGCCTGACAATCACGGGTATGAGCCGTGATGTCACCTGGGGTTTTTACATCGCGCAGTTCACCTTCCTGGTCGGCGTGGCCGCATCGGCCGTCATGCTGGTGATTCCGAAATACCTTCACAACTACCAGAAGTTCGGCAAGATTCTCATCCTTGGTGAGTTCAACGCCGTGGCCATGGTCATTTTGTGCCTGCTATTCATTGTCGCCGACCTCGGTTCTCCGCAGCGCCTGATGAACGTTCTCCTTCATCCCACACCCAACTCCGTGCTGTTTTGGGACATGGTGGTTCTGAACGGCTACCTGCTCATCAACATACTTGTGGGCTGGGTTACCCTTGAGGCCGAACGCAAACAGGTCGCGCCCCCCAAGTGGATCAAGTTCTTCATTTATCTGTCGATTCCGTGGGCTGTTTCCATCCATACGGTCACGGCCTTCCTGTATTGCGGTCTGCCCGGCCGCGGTTACTGGCTGACCGCCGTTCTGGCCGCGCGCTTCCTGGCATCAGCCTTCGCCGCAGGCCCCGCATTCCTGATTCTGGTGACGTATATCGCCAAGATCTTTACCGGCTTTGATCCCGGTAAGGGCGTACTGTCCACGCTTGGAAAGACAGTGGTCTACGCCATGTGCGTGAACCTCTTTCTGCTCCTGTGCGAAGTGTTCACGGTTTTCTACAGCCAGATTCCCTCGCACATGGCTCACCTTCAGTACCTGTTCGTCGGCTATCACGGACACGGAGTGCTGGTGCCCTGGATGTGGTCGGCCATGATCATGGCCGTTGTCGGTATCCTTATCCTGATCGATCCCAAGAACAGGGAGCAGGACAACCTGCTGATCATCGGCTGCCTGCTTATCTTCATCGGCGCCTGGATCGACAAGGGCCTGGGAATGATCGGTGGCGGCTTTGTGCCGAACCCGCTGCATGAGATCACCGAATATGTGCCCAGCCAGCTGGAGCTTGGCGTATCGTTGGGTATCTACGCCACGGGCTTCCTGGTTTTGACCATCCTCTACAAGGTCGCGATCGGCGTTAAGCAGGAAATCGAATAACAAGATAATCGCGGGCGTTATTTTTAGCGTCCGCGTTTCTTATTCCTTGAAATTAAAGGGTTAATTCCCTTTGTTATCAAGGCCGCTATTTAGGTTTACAGCCTTTTTGAAGGTGTGTAAGGGTCCCTTATTCAACCCGCATAAGCGGGAATTAAAAAGAATTTTGGAGGTTGATCATGGGTTATTCGGTTATCGTCGACAGCGACAAGTGCATCGGTTGTGGCGAATGTGTGGATGTTTGCCCTGTTGAAGTGTATGAGCTTCAGAATGGCAAGGCCGTCCCTGTGAACGAAGAGGAATGTCTTGGTTGCGAATCCTGCATCGAAGTTTGCGAGCAGAACGCCATCGTCATCGAAGAAAACTAGGTCTTTTTTTAATGGCAGGCCCTGCCGGGGCCTGCCAGTTACCTCCGGCAATTTCAATTTTGAACTTCACGCTGTGCCCGGTCTGAAGTAATATATCCCAAGTCCCTTTTTTTCCATGTAATCGACATTTCTGCGGGATTGAACGTATCCCAGCGAGGGAATTTCTCCATGAATCTGGATTTATCGCAATTTTTCACGGAATATGAATCGCTTGTGGCTCAAGTCGATGCCGTCTTTCAAAAGGTTTCGGGCAATTTCGCCTCTGAAGTGCGTTGCAAGGAAGGATGCAGCGATTGTTGTCACGCCCTTTTCGATGTGACGCTTATCGAGGCCATGTACCTCAATCACAAATTTTCCGAGCTTGATGAAATCCGCAGGAATGAAATTCTGATCGAGGCCGACAAGGCCGACCGCAAGGCGTATCTTCTCAAGAAAAAGGCTTCGAAAGAGGCCGGTGAAGTCGATCATTCCGAAATTCTGCTCCGGACGGCCAAGGAGCGCCTTCGTTGTCCGCTCCTCGATTCCGCGGACAAGTGCGCTCTTTACGCTTATCGTCCCATCACGTGCCGGATTTACGGCATACCTCTTGATATCGGCGGTAAATCCCATACTTGCGGTTTGTCGGGTTTCGAACCCGGTCGCCCCTACCCAGCCGTCAAGCTTGAGCGTATTCAGGACATGCTTCTGTCTCTCAGCAACCGGGTTCTGGATTCCGTAGGATCCCAGTATGCCGATTTTCGCCTGATGTACGTGCCTGTCTCCACGGCGCTCATGACGGTTTATTCCGATGAATTTTTTGGCACTGGCGGTGTCCAGGCCGAGGCGCCCATTGAGCAGGGGACTTCTGAACCCGGAGGCAAAGATGTATAGACCCATGAACATGACTGACGAGCACGAAGCGCAGAAGAAGGCCATCTATGAAAAGATGGCACCACGCAGACGCAAGTTCGTGGATCGGATAGGTTACGATCGCTGGAATCCTTTTGCCGAGCCAAAGGAGCCGATCGAATGGCGGACCGACGGAACAAAGCGCACGACTCAGCAGCTTGTGCGTGAATATTTGCAGAATCATGCCCCTGAAAAGTATAGCAATGCCTACGGGCAGGGCGTTCTTGAAATGTGTTTGGGCATGGTGAACGGTGATGAGCGATACATTGGAATGTTTGAATTTTCCAGATGGTATGCTGCAGAACTTGAAAAGCATAATATCGATATCAACGACTATATGCCCTAGGTAGGTACTTATGAAACAAAGAGCTGATTATGGTCCTAAAAGTGTCGATGCGTTAAAGGCCGCATTGCAAGATAATCCGGATTCTGCTGCACTTTTGTATAATCTGGGCGTTTCCCTGGTTGCTGACCGGAACCTGACTGAAGCGAAAAAAGCATTTGAAGAAGTGCTGGCGCTGGAGCCGAACATAGCGGAAGCTTATGTGCAGCTTGGTGGATTGGCAATGCACGAGGGTAATCTGGATGAATGTCTCAAGATGAACAAAAAAGCTGCCGAAGTACGGCCGCGCTTTGCTGTTCCGTGGGGAAATATCGGATTTGTGCACATGCAGCAGCAAAATCCGGACAAGGCTGTGAAGGCGCTTAAAAAGGCATTGAGCTTTGATCCGCAATTCATCCAGGCTCATACTACTCTTGGCAGTGCCTATCTTGCTCTAGGAGATCCGGACGGATGCATCATGCAATGCTCAAAAGCGCTCGAAATTGAACCGATGTTTGGCCCTGCATACAATAACATCGGTCTTGCGTATCTTGACAAGGGCGAACCCAAGAAGGCCATCATGTATTTTGACAAGGCTCTAGAAACCGGATTTGAGGTTGAAGCTCAAGTGCTTGAAGAAATCAAGCAGTACCGTTAAGCCAAGCCCAGACTGGGTTGAGCGAAATACAGGTTGACAAAACGGCGGCATTGTACGAAGATTCACGAGCATCAATTTTTCAGAACTAGCTGAAATTGTTAAGAGGTTGAGGGTCGCGCAGTAGTTTAATACCAGCGCGATGACTGTGCACGGTCTAATCTTTTTAAGGAGGATGTGTAATGGCTAAACATGCGACCCCGTTGCTGGATCAGCTTCAGAGCGGTCCGTGGCCGAGTTTTGTGGCGGACATCAAGGAGGAAGCCGAGAGACGTCATAAAAACGTGAATAACGTGGAATACCAGATTCCTGTTGACGTTTGCGATGACCTTCTCGGAATCCTGGAACTGTCCTATAAGGACGGCACCACTCACTGGAAGCACGGCGGAATCGTCGGTGTTTTCGGTTATGGCGGCGGCGTAATCGGTCGTTATTGTGACCAGCCCCAGATGTTCCCCGGCGTTGCTCATTTTCATACCATTCGTGTCGCTCAGCCTGCGGGCATGTACTACACGACTGATTTCCTGAAGCAGCTCTGCGACCTGTGGGACATGCGTGGCTCCGGTTTGACCAATATGCATGGCGCCACCGGCGACATCGTGTTGCTGGGAACGACCACTCCTCAGCTGGAAGAATTCTACTTTGAGCTGACCCACAAGATGAACAACGACTTGGGTGGTTCCGGTTCCAACCTGCGTACCCCCGCTTCCTGTCTTGGTGACTCCCGTTGCGAATGGGCTTGTTACGACGCTCAGGAACTGTGCTACCAGATGACTCAGGAATACCAGGACGAACTGCATCGCCCTGCTTTCCCCTACAAGTTCAAATTCAAGTTTGATGGTTGCCCGAATGGTTGTGTGGCTTCCATCGCTCGTTCCGACATGTCCTTCATCGGCACATGGCGCGACGACATCCGCATCGACCAGGAAGCTGTCGCCGCTTATGTCGGTGGCGAAATTCAGCCCAACGGCGGCGCGCATTCCGGTAAGGACTGGGGAGCCTTTGACATCCAGAAGGAAGTCATCGACCTGTGTCCCACCGAATGCATGTGGATGGAAGATGGCAAGCTGCAGATCAACAACCGCGAATGTACCCGTTGCATGCACTGTCTGAACGTCATGCCCCGCGCACTGCGCATCGGTAATGACCGCGGTCTTTCCATCCTGGTCGGCGCCAAGGCTCCGATTCTCGATGGCGCCCAGATGGGTTCCCTGCTCGTGCCCTTCATCAAGGTCGAAGATCCCTACGACGAGATCAAGGAAATCATCGAAGGTATCTGGGAATGGTGGATGGAAGAAGGCAAGAACCGTGAGCGTCTTGGTGAGCTCATCAAGCGTCAGGGCCTGGCCAAGGCCATCGCCGCTGTCGGCCTGACTCCTGTGCCCCAGCATGTTATGGAACCCCGTCACAACCCGTACATCTTCTGGAAGGAAGAGGACGTTGAAGGCGGCTGGGATCGCGACATCGCGGATTACCGTAAACACCATCAGAGATAAGAAGGGGGTTGAAAATGGCTTTTGTTTCTTCCGGATACAATCCCGAAAAACCAATGGAAAACAGGATTTCGGACATCGGCCCCCGCCATGCTTCCGACTTCTTTCCTCCGGTCATTGCCAAGAACAAAGGGCAGTGGCTGTGGCATGAAATCTGTGAACCCGGCATCCTGATGCACAAGGCCGAGAGCGGCGACGAGGTCTACACTGTTCGTTGCGGCGGCGCTCGCCTGATGTCCATCGGTCACATTCGCGAAATCTGCGAAATCGCCGACAAGTTCTGCGGTGGGCATCTGCGCTTCACCACTCGTAACAACATTGAGTTCATGGTCACCACTCTTGATGAAGCCAAGAAGCTCAAAGAATACTTGAACGCCCAGAAGTTCGACGGTGGCAGCTTCAAGTTCCCCGTTGGCGGCACCGGCGCCGGCATCACCAATATCGTCCACACCCAGGGCTGGGTCCATTGCCACACCCCTGCAACGGACGCTTCCGGTACGGTCAAGGTCGTTCTGGATGAACTCTTCGAAGAGTTCGGTCAGATGCGCATGCCTGCCCAGGTCCGCATCTCCATGGCTTGCTGTCTGAACATGTGCGGCGCCGTACACTGCTCCGACATCGCAATCCTTGGTTATCACCGCAAGCCTCCGGTCATCGACCACGAGTGGCTGGACAACCTGTGCGAAATTCCGTTGGCCGTTGCCGCCTGCCCCGTAGGCGCCATCCGTCCGACCAAGAAGGAAATCGTCACTGAAAAGGGCGAGACCAAGACCGTGAACACCGTTGCCATCAAGAACGAGCGTTGCATGTTCTGCGGTAACTGCTACACCATGTGTCCGTCCCTGCCCCTGTCCGACCAGACTGGTGACGGCCTCGTCATCATGGCTGGCGGCAAGGTTTCCAACCGCATCAGCAATCCCAAGTTCTCCAAGGTCGTCGTGGCCTTCATCCCCAACGAACCGCCTCGCTGGCCCAAGCTGGCCAAGACCATCCGCCAGATCGTCGAAGCTTACGCTGCCGACGCCCGCAAGTATGAGCGTGTTGGTGACTGGGCAGAGCGCATTGGTTGGGAGCGTTTCTTCGAGAAGTGCGGGCTGGATTTCTCCGAGCACATGATTGATGACTTCCGTGATCCTGCATACTACACTTGGCGCCAGACCACGAACTTCAAGTTCTAAACTGGTCGCTGAGAACCGACAACCTATAGGGCCGACGCAAGTCGGCCCTAAACCATAAGAGAGGCGAGCATGGCAGATCCTAAAGAGATCGTGTTGGAGTTCATCCAGTCCAAGTCCAAGCAGAAATCGAAGTTTTACTTCAATGACTTGGCCGCTCTTTTTCCCGATATGAAGATGCGCGAAGCCAAAAAAGTAATCAACCAGCTTGTGTCTGAAGGTGTTCTTGAATACTGGTCCAGCGGCAGCACCACCATGTACGGTGTTCCCGGCGCTGGAAAGCAGGCACACACAGAAGGCGAAGATTAAGATTTCCTGATGCCTGCCTCTTCACTGACGTGTCCCCGGATACTTGTTGCCGGCCTTGGTGGCGGTTCCGGCAAGACTATCGTCAGCTTGGGGCTGGCTCGCGCCTTCACAGAACAAGGCCTGACAGTTCAGGCCTTCAAGAAGGGTCCAGATTATATTGATGCCAAGTGGCTAGGTTTAGCCAGTCGGAGCATCACAAGCAATCTGGATCCTTTTTTATTGTCTTCCGAAGTGCTTCGGAACCTTTTCTGGTCCAGGGCGCGGAGCTTTGATCTGGCTCTGCTGGAAGGCAACCGGGGGCTCTATGACGGCAAGGATGTGCTCGGGTCCTGTTCATCCGCCGAACTTGCCAAATCTCTCAAATGTCCTGTCATCATCGTGGCCGACTGCACCAAGGTGACGAGGACCATGGCCGCCATCATTCTTGGCCTGACCATGTTCGATCCCGAAGTGGATATCCGGGGCGTGATCCTGAACCGGACCGCCGGCGGCAGACATCAAAAGATTCTGCGCCAATCCATCGAGAAGTATACCGATGTGCAGGTTCTTGGTGTTCTGCCCAAGCTTTCGGAAAATCCCATCCCGGAACGGCACATGGGGCTCATCTCCGATGCCGAGTACAGCCGGGACCCCTTTTCAGAGCTTGCCGCATTTTTGCGCACCCATGCCGACCTTGATGCCTGTCTGAATATTGCCCGCCAAGCTCCTGCCGTCGAAATGGATCTGGCTCCGCTTTATCCAACTTCTCGAACAACCTCCCCTGTGCGCATCGGTGTCGCCCGCGATGCCGCGCTATGGTTTTATTATCAGGAAAATTTCGAGGCACTGCGCCATGCCGGAGCCGAATTGGTTGAATTCAGCCTTCTGACAGACCACGAGATTCCCGCAGTCGATGCCGTTTACATGGGTGGTGGGTTTCCCGAGACGTTGGCGGAGGGTTTGACTCAAAACGCCTCCATGCGAAAGTCAGTGAGAGAGCGCGTCCTTGGCGGCATGCCGCTTTATGCCGAATGCGGCGGACTCATGTACTTGAGTCGGGAGCTTCACTACGAAGGCGTTTCCTACCCCATGGCTGATGTTTTCCCGCTGGACACCAAGGTTTTCAAAAAGCCGCAGGGGCACGGGTATACGAGCGCTCTCATAGCCTCTCCAAACCCGTTCTATCCTCTCCAGACCCGTCTGACGGGACATGAATTTCACTATTCCCGCTGCGTCGATACCAGCGGCATAGATTCTTTTGTCTTTCAGATCGAACTCGGGCAGGGCATGGCCAAGGGGCATGATGGCGTCTTGCATCGAAATTGTCTGGCCGGCTATACGCACATGCATGCCTTGGGGAATCCGCTCTGGGCCGGGAATTTCGTTTCAGCCGCCAGGATTTACAGGGATTGCCGTAACGCCGGACGAGTGTGCCCTGATATCAGACTGAAATAGTCCCCTTGACGTTTCTAGTAATTGTTATTAATAATTCATCTCAAGAGAAACGGAGGTGAATTATGGGACAGTTAAGAGCTTTCAAGGACCTGATAATCGATTGGGAAATGACCCCTGAAGATGCGGTCGCCATTTATCTGGAATGGGGAAACAACGGTTATCGCGGTGGCTACCAGTACGCAGTCAAGGGAAAGGAAGATCATTCTCACTACTTTGTCGTGAATACCTGGGATGATAAGCCGATAGTCACGCTTTTGTACCGCAACTCCGATGGAGCCGACGAACTGGCCGTGTTGCCGCTTCCTGAAAAACTGGCCGACAAGTTCATGAAGGGCGTGTACAACCACAAGGGCATTTATCCCGTCAACGCTGATGTGAAGCAGTGGCTTGAGAGTGAACTCTACAACTAGCTACTGAAACCATCTCGCAAATATCCTCGAAAAGCCGGCAAGTCCGGCTTTTCGCTTTTCCGGGGCATTGACTGTTTTGGTCATGGGGCTATCAGAATGAAGCAGGCGACGATGGGAGCTGGACGAGCAGTTTTTCGAGTGTTGACCTGATCTTAAGACCGTGGAGAGAAAATGACGTTGAGTACATGTCGGCGATGCGGAACATGTTGTGAAAAGGGGGGGCCCGCTTTGCACGAGGCGGACAAGGGATTGCTTGAACACATTCCCATGAAGGATGTCGTGTGCCTGCGTCGTGGGGAGTTGGCTTTTGATCCACGGACACAGACCTTGCAGCCTTTGCCTTTGGAATTGATGAAGATTCGCGGCAAAGGCGCGGGCTGGGAATGCGTATATTTCCTGTCCCGGGAAAAGTCGTGCTCGGTGTACGACCATAGGCCTCTTGAATGCAGGTCTCTTTTTTGTGCCGACACCGATGCGATCCACAAGGCCATGGCCGAACCGACTTTGTCCCGAGAAGACATAGTTGAAAACGGATCGGGGCTTTGGTCCTGCATCGAAGAGCATGAAAGCAGTTTTTCCATGACGCAAGCCCTTCACCTGGCCAAGACTGAGCGAGACTCCGCGAACGCGATCTGTTCCGAACTCGACGGCCTGATCAGACGGGAGATCCATTTCAGGCGGGTTCTCGCCGAAAAGGTGGGGGCCGTGGACGAGGATTTATGGGCGTATTTCGGACGTCCTCTTTGGCTTGCACTTTTACCGTTGAACCCCGAATTTTCGAGTTATGATCAAGTCTGAAATTTTGTGTCAAATTGTTGACTTGACTCGGCTGGGTATTATCTATTCGCGTACATTACGAGCATAAGGAGTGGTACTGCTTTGGAATATAAAGATTATTACAATCTGCTCGGAGTGGCCAAGGGTGCAAGCCAGGAAGAGATAAGCAAGGCTTTCAAGAAGCTTGCCCGCAAATATCATCCCGACTTGAACCCGAGCGATCCTGCCGCCGAAGGCAAGTTCAAGGAAATCAACGAAGCCTACGAAGTCTTGAAGGATCCGGAAAAGCGAAAGCTTTACGATTCACTGGGACCAAACTGGAAGGAAGGGCAGAATTTTCAGCCGCCTCCGGGATATGAGAATTTCCAGTTTCGTTCCGGCGGATTCGGCGGAGAGGGTTTCAGCGATTTTTTTGAAACGATTTTTGGTCAGGCCGGAGGTTTTGGCCAGTCCGGAGGCTTCGGGAGTCGCTTTGGCGGTGATCCTTTCGGGCGCTCCATGCGCAGCAAGGGCCGCGACGCTGAGGTGCGCCTGACCCTGAGCATGGAAGAAGCCTATCGCGGCGGTCTCAAGACCATCACCCTGCAGGAGCAGGTCCGCGGCGCCGACGGCATGCCGCACCTGCAGTCCAAGACCCTGGAGGTCAACATCCCGGCGGGTGTGAAGGATGGCGCCAAGATCCGCCTCTCCGGCCAGGGTTCTCCGGGATCAGGCGGCGGCCCGGCAGGCGACCTGTTGTTGCAAGTCTCCATAGCCGAGCATCCCTTGTTTCGCCTCGAAGGCGTGAACGTGATCCATGATCTGCGTCTGGCGCCCTGGGAGGCCGTGCTTGGCTGCTCGGTACGCATCCCAACCCTGGACGGCCCTGTGGACATGAACATTCCGGCGGGCCTGAGCAGCGGTCAGAAGTTACGTTTGGCCGGCAAGGGGCTTGGCAAGGGCGCGAGTCAGGGAGACCAGTTCGTGCGCATAGTCATCCGGTCGCCCAAGTCCTTGACGGATCGGGAGCGTGAACTCTGGGACGAACTGTCCGCAATATCCACATTTCAGGCCAGGTAGGAGCGGGGAATGACACTTGTGCAGATTCACGAACATGGGCTTCCGGCGACTTCCGAACGCATTGGCACCAGGGAGTTTCTGGAACTGACCGGCCTCACCGAAGATACACTTTTGGAACTTGTACGCATGGATTGGATCGTGCCATCCACAACGGCCCAGCAGGAATTCCTGTTTGTGCGCATGGATGTGCTGCGTGGTCGAAAGTACAGGCGGCTATGTGCTGATTTTGAGCTGTGCCCTGTGGCGGGCATCATCATTGTCGATCTGCTGGAACGCATCGATCATTTGGAAGAGCGATTGCGCAATCTGTCAAATCGGATTTGACGACGCTGATAAAGGGAGGAATCTCATGGATCTTGGTAAATTCACGCAAAAATCACAGCAGGCAGTGGCCGAGGCCCAGGCCGTGGCCATTCGTCTGGGGCATCAGCAGGTTGATGCGGATCATCTGTTCCGCGCCCTGGTCGATCAGGAGAACGGACTGGTCCCGCGCCTTCTGGAAAGGGCCGGATACGATGTCCGAGCCCTGACTGCAGCCCTGGACCAGGAGCTGGGCAAGATGCCGCGTGTCAGCGGCCCCGGAGCCCAGCCCGGACAGATATACGTCACCCAGCGCATGAACGAGGTCATGCTCGCGGCCCAGGATTTGGCCAAGAAGATGCAGGACGAATACGTCAGCGTGGAACACGTGTTGCTGGCCATTCTGGAAAAACCCGGAACGGGACCCAGCGCCGTGGTGCTGCGCCAGTTCGGACTGACCAAGGACAAGATTCTGGCCGTGCTGGCAGAGGTGCGCGGCAATCAGCGGGTCACATCGGACAACCCCGAGGAAACCTACGACGCGTTCAAGAAATACGGTCGCGATCTGGTCGATGACGCGCGCAAGGGAAGGCTCGATCCCGTCATCGGCCGTGATTCCGAGATTCGGCGCTGCATTCGCATCCTGTCCCGCCGCACCAAGAACAACCCGGTCATGATCGGCGAGGCCGGTGTCGGCAAGACGGCCATCGTCGAGGGCCTGGCCCAGCGCATCCTGAACAGGGACGTGCCAGAGGGTCTCAAGGACAAGACCGTCTTCGCCCTCGACATGGGCGCGCTCATCGCCGGAGCCAAGTATCGCGGCGAATTCGAGGAGCGCCTCAAGGCCGTTTTGAAGGAGGTGCAGAAGTCCGAAGGGCGCGTCATCCTCTTCATCGACGAGCTGCACACCATCGTCGGCGCGGGCAAGACGGAAGGCGCCATGGATGCGGGCAATCTCTTGAAGCCCATGCTGGCGCGCGGCGAGCTTCACTGCATCGGCGCGACCACTCTCGACGAGTATCGCAAATACATCGAGAAGGACCCGGCCCTGGAGCGCCGCTTCCAGCCAGTGCTGGTGGAAGAGCCCAGCGTCGAGGACGCCATTTCCATTCTGCGCGGCCTTCGGGAGCGCTTTGAAGTCCATCACGGGGTGCGCATCTCCGATTCGGCCCTGGTCACCGCCGTGACTCTGTCCAGCCGCTACATCTCGGACCGGCAGCTCCCCGACAAGGCCATCGATCTCATCGACGAGGCCGCGGCCATGATCCGCACGGAGATCGACTCCCTGCCCACGGAACTCGACGAGATCAACCGAAAAGCCATGCAGCTGGAGATCGAACGCGAAGCCCTGCGCCGCGAAACCGATGCCGCGTCGCGTGAACGGCTGGAGCGTCTGGAAAAGGAACTGGCCGAGCTCAAGGAAAGCCAGACGGGCCTCAAGGCGCAATGGGAACGGGAAAAGAGCGGCATCGACGAAATCAGCCAGCTCAAGAAGGATCTGGAGGCGACCAAGGAGGCCATCGCCAAGGCCGAGCGCGAATACGACCTGAACAGGGCGGCGGAACTCAAATACAGCCGTCTCATCGAGCTTGAGCGCAAGCTTGAGGCGCTCTCGGGCGGAAACGACGGCGAACAGCGGCTTCTGCGCGAAGAGGTCGGTCCTGACGACATCGCGGCCATCATCTCCAAGTGGACCGGCATCCCCGTGGTCAAGCTGGTCGAGGGAGAGCGCGAGAAGCTTTTGAAACTTGGGGACATTCTCCACGAGCGGGTCATCGGCCAGGACGAGGCCGTGCAGGCCGTGGCCGACGCGGTGCTGCGTGCCCGGGCGGGACTCAAGAACCCGCGGCGCCCCATTGGTTCCTTCATGTTCCTTGGGCCCACGGGCGTGGGCAAGACCGAGCTGTGCAAGACCCTGGCGAAAAGCCTCTTCGATACCGAGGAGAACATGGTGCGCCTGGACATGAGCGAATACATGGAAAAGCACACCGTGGCCCGGCTCATCGGAGCCCCTCCCGGTTACATCGGCTATGACGAGGGCGGCCAGCTGACCGAGGCCGTGCGGCGCAAGCCATACAGCGTGGTGCTCTTCGACGAGATCGAGAAGGCGCATCCCGACGTCTTCAACGTGCTTCTGCAGATCCTCGACGATGGTCGCCTGACCGACAGTCACGGCCGGACCGTGGACTTCAAGAACACGATCATCATCATGACCTCGAACATCGGCTCGCCCATGCTTCTGGATGGAATCAGCCAGACCGGAGAGCTGCGCGAGGGCGTGCGTGAAGGAGTGATGGGGGTGCTGCGCGGGCATTTCCGCCCTGAGTTCCTGAACCGGGTGGACGAGATCGTGCTCTTCAAGCCGCTTCTTATCGAACAGATCAAGCGCATCATTGAATTGCTTCTGGATAACCTGCAGACGCGCCTGGATGAGCGCAAGATCACCCTTGAGCTGACCGAAAGGGCCAAGGAATTCATCGCCCGCGAGGCCTATGACCCTGTCTATGGCGCGCGGCCGCTGCTTAGATACCTGCAACACCATCTGGAAACGCCGCTGGCCCGGGAGATCATCGGCGGCCGCCTGCACGACGGGCAGAAAGTGGTGGTGGATGAACTGGACGGAACCCTTGGTTTTGAACTCTAGATACCGCGATCGGATCCGATCGGCCGGCTTCGGCAGACCATGCCGGGGCCGGCTTTTTTTTGTGCTTCTGGCTTGAATTCAGGAACAATCCGGACGCAAGGCGTGGCTTCATTTCTGGACCTTGCGTCCGAAACGGATTAACTCGGCTTGCTTTGGCCCGCGAATGCGTATGACTCTTCCCTGCGCACCGCGCCGTGGACGCGGAAGCATATTTCAAGGAGCAACGGCATGACAGCCAAGACCTGTCTCATTCTCGACATCGGCAGCGGCACCCAGGATGTTCTCTTGTACCAGGAGGGCCTGGAACTGGAAAACTGCCCCAAGTTCATCCTGCCTTCGCCTGCCCGGACCGTGGCGGCCCGCATCCGGGAACTGACCGCGCTCGGACGGGACATCTATCTTCATGGTCAGAACATGGGCGGCGGATTCTGGCGGGCGGTCAAGGCCCATCAGGACGCGGGGCTCAAGGTCTTCGCGCATCCGGACGCGGCGCTGGCTCTGGGGGATGATCTGGATCAGGTGCGCGGGCATGGCATCGACATTACTTCGGTCCCGCCGCTTTCGGCATCCCAGGTGCTTCTGACGGATTTCGATCCCGGTTTCTGGCGCGGTCTGTTGCAGCACGCCGGTCTGCCCCAGCCCGACCTGGTCCTGGCCTGCGTCCAGGATCACGGCTTCCATCCCGGCAAGAGCAACCGCATTTCGCGTTTCGCATACTGGGAGCGCTTCATGAACGAGGACGGCGGCGACCTGTCCCGCCTCCTTTATGCGGACCCGCCGGAAGAGATGACCCGCCTGCAGTGCCTGCGCCGCTCCATCGGCGTGGGACTCGTGGCCGATACGGGTTCCGCCGCCCTGCTCGGGGCCCTCTTCGATCCCGGAGTCGAACGCACGGCGAACACCGAAGGCGTGCTCGTGCTCAATGTCGGCAACAGCCACACCATCGCTTTTCTTGTGCTCGGGCGCCAAGTTCTGGGCGTTTATGAACATCATACCGGACACCTGGACGAGACCAAGCTGCTGGATCATCTGGCGCGGTTTCGGCGTGGGGAGCTTGATAACCAGGAAGTCTTCGATGACGGAGGCCATGGCTGCGTGACTGTCGCGGATCTGCCCGATGGCTTTCGGCGCATCGTGGTTCTCGGCCCCCGGCGCGCCTTGCTGGCCGACGCCAAAGTGGAATTCCTGGCTCCGGGCGGCGACATGATGCTGGCGGGGTGCTTCGGGCTCTTGAAAGGATGGCGGGAGGCGGGCTGGTAATCCGGCCGTTCTGGCCCGCAAGCTCGGCCCATTGACGAGCGCGGGCCCTCAGCTCAGCAGCGCGTCGGCCAGCTCCGACCCGAGCCGTTCGGCCCGGATGAGCGCCTCGCCGTCTTCCTTGACCTTGCCTTTCTCGAACACCCTGAACACGGGCATCACCCCGATGACTTCGTACCCGAGGGCTTCCAGGGGCAGGCGCATGGCGTCGACGGTGAAGCCCATGTCCCTTTCGTCCACCTGTTCGCAGATGGCCCCGATGACGGCCTTGCGGCCCTGGCCGGACAGACGGCTGGACCAGCCCCGGGGACATTCCCGGTTGAAGTTGTAGAAGCAGTACATGCGGTCGATGAAGGCTTTCATCCAGGCCGTGATGTTGTAGTTATGGGTGGGCGAGACCAGGATGAGACCGCGTGATTCGAGGATGTCCGGGTACAGAAAGGACATGCCGTCCGTGAGGCCGGTGCAGATCTTGTCTTTCCGGCACTTTTCGCAGCCGACGCAACCCTGAAAACTCACGTCGCGCAGGTGTATGCCATGGGTCTCGACCTTGTGCTTGCGGGCCCCGTCGATCATGGATCTGAGCAGGGTGTCGGAGTTCCCGCCTTTTCTGGGGCTCCCGCCGATGCCCAGTATCCTGGCTTGCGGTGGGGTGAGGTCGGTGCCTTTGCTGATGAGGTGTTCCCGTGCGTTCATGGTCAGGCCTCCTGGTAAAGGGTTTCGGGTGCCGGATGTCCGCGCCGTCGCTTGGTTTGGGGGTACACCGGGAAGTTTTTTCTGTCGATGAAGGAGGCGCCTGGCCTTCGCCGCCATGAAGGCGCATTTTTCGTCACCAACCCAAAGGGAGAAACACATGTCGGGAACGGATATATATCAACGCATAAGCGCCACATGCGCCATTCCAAAGGGGCAGGTCGAGAGCGTGGTCGCGCTTCTGGACGAGGGCGGGACGGTGCCTTTCATCGCCCGCTATCGCAAAGAGCGCACCGGCGGACTTGATGAGGTCGCCATCCAGAACGTGCGTGACGCGCTCGAAAGCGGCCGCGAGCTGGACAAGCGCCGTGAGGCCATCCTTGGGAGCCTGACCGAACGGGGGCTTTTGACCGACGCCCTGGGGCAGGCCGTCCGGAAGTCTGTCACGCTGGCCGAACTCGAAGATATCTACCTGCCGTACCGACCCAAGAAGCGCACCCGGGCGACCATGGCCAAAGAGAGGGGCCTTGAGCCTCTGGCGCAGGCTATTCTGGCCGGAAAAGTGGTGCCGGAAGCCGCTGCGTCCGGGTTCATCAACCCGGAACTGGACGTGCCGGACGTGCAGAGCGCACTGGCCGGCGCACAGGATATCATCGCCGAAATCATGAGCGAGGATCGGCGCTGCCGCGAGGGCATGCGCAGGCTTTTTGCGGCGGGGGGCGTCATTGCCTCCTCCGTGCGCAAGGGCAAGGACGAGGCGGGCGAGAAGTATCGAGATTATTTCGACTGGCGCGAAACCGCCCGCACGGCGGCTGGGCATCGCATTCTGGCCATGCTGCGCGGCGAGCGCGAAAAGATTCTCTCCCTGTCCCTGCGTCCCGATCAGGATAAGGCCCTGACCGGTCTGGCCAATCTCTTTGCCTTCCCGAAGGGGCCTTGTCACGCGGTGGTACAGGAGGCCGTGGCCGACGGGTATTCCCGCTTGCTGGCCCCGTCGCTGGAAACCGAGCTTTGGGGCGAGCTTCGGGCCAAGGCCGACGCTGAGGCCATCGGCGTTTTCGCGGCCAATCTGCGAGAACTGCTTTTGGCTCCGCCGTTGGGCCCGCGCCGGATTCTGGCCCTGGACCCCGGCCTGCGCACCGGCGCCAAGCTCGTCTGCCTGGATGAGCAGGGCAATCTGCTGCACTGGCAGACGATTTTTCCCGTCGGAAGCAAGGGGCAGGCCGAAGAGGCGGGGCGGGTCATCACGGCGCTGGTCAAGAGCCACCGCGTGCAGGCCATTGCCGTTGGCAACGGCACGGGCGGGCGCGAGACCGAGACCTTCGTGCGCGGCCTGGGCCTGCCTGCCGAGGTGGATGTGATTCTGGTCAACGAAGCCGGGGCCTCGGTCTATTCCGCATCCGAGATAGCGCGCCGGGAGTTTCCGGATCTGGATCTGACCTATCGCGGCGCGGTGTCCATCGGCCGCAGGCTCATGGACCCCCTGGCCGAGCTGGTCAAGATCGACCCCAAGTCCATAGGCGTTGGCCAGTACCAGCACGACGTCGATCAGACGGCCTTGAAGAAGAGCCTGGGCGACGTGGTCGTGTCCTGCGTCAATCAGGTCGGCGTGGATGTGAACACGGCCAGTCCCGAGCTGTTGGCCCATGTCTCGGGCCTTGGGCCCGTACTGGCGACGAACATCGTCGAGCATCGCCGCGAGAACGGCCCTTTCACGGACCGCAAGGGCATCCTCAAGGTCAAGCGTCTGGGACCCAAGGCTTTTGAGCAGTGCGCGGGTTTCCTGCGCATCGTGGGCGGCAAAAACCCGTTGGACGGAAGCGCCATCCACCCGGAGCGGTACACACTGGTGGGGCGCATGGCCAAGGATGCTGGCTGTAGCGTTGAGGATTTGCTGAGGGATGAAAGCGCCCGCAAGGGCATCGAGCTCGGCAGGTATGTGGACGGTGAGGTGGGCCTTCCAACCCTGAGGGACATCATGGCGGAGCTTGAAAAGCCTGGCCGCGATCCCCGTCCGGCGTTCCAGGTTTTTCGCTTCGCCGACGTGCACGACATATCGGACCTGCACCCGGGCATGACCGTGCCGGGCATCGTCACCAATGTGACGCGCTTTGGAGCCTTCGTGGATGTGGGGGTGCACCAGGACGGGCTGGTACACATCAGTAATCTGGCCGACCGCTACGTCAGTGATCCGGGCGAAGTGGTCCGTGCAGGACAGCAGGTGCGGGTCACGGTGCTGGAGGTGGATGCCAAGCGCAGGCGCATAGGGCTGTCCATGCGTTCGGGGCCGGCTGGCTGAGACGCCTGCGGGCGGCCGGCTTGTGGACTTTGCAAGGATCTTGCTGCCTGGGTGGACTTTTTGGCTTTTTTGCGGGAACCGCAAAGGAAAAATCAGGATCTGCAACCATGTCTCGCGGAGGTGCCCATGCGACAACGATTTTTCCTTGTGGCCGTCACGACGTTTGTCTTGAGCTTTGTGACCCTGTCAAATCAGGGCCTGGCGCAGGAGAGCCCGGACGCCTGTCTGTTGTTCACCGAGACCGATGCCGGCGCCCTGTTCCAGGAAAGCGTCTCTCCCGGTGTCGCCAGGGCCGCGACCACACCGGCGGGGAGCAGTTGTCGCTACACCTACGCCAAAGATGGCGGGGTCTTTGGCATGAGTCTCACCTACTGCACGGATGCCTCCATCGCCGAGGAGGGCATTTTCGATTCCGCGGCCGATGTCATGATGAAACAGCTGCGGGCGCGGAAAAACAGCGCCCATGCCTCCAAGCTCCTGAAAATCATCCCGGGACTGGGGGACGAGGCCTTCTGGGACGGGACGGCCTTGTGGATGCGCAAGGGCGGCAGTCTTGTGCTCATCAAGCCCAATCCGCACCTGGCGGGCTCGTTTGCGAACATGGAAGCCGCCGATGCCGCGAAGGAAGAGCGCAGCCGGGAACTGGCCGTTCAGGCTGCGGAGAGTATCCTGCCCCGGCTTCCGTGAGCGCGTGGCGGGAATGAGAAAAGGGTCATGACAGGGAGTTGGTTCCCTTCATGCCCCTTTCGCGTTGCGTCGAACCTACTTTCAGTTGATGTCCTTGACGAGTTCCACCCGCCTGTTCATGGCCCGGCCTTCCTCTTCCTCGTTGGAGCCCACCGGGGCCAGAAAGCCTACTCCGGCGCTTTTCAGCCTGCCCCCAGCTATCCCGTATTTTCCGGTCATTTCCTGCACCACGGCCTGCGCGCGCCTTCTGGACAGGTTCATGTTGTAGTCGAAACCGCCCACCCCGTCCGTATGCCCGACCACGTAGAGCCTCAGCCCCGCGTCGCCCTGCAGCAGCTTGGCGATTTCTTCCAGGGTCGGCCCGGATTCGGGCTTCAGGTCGGCCTTGTCCGTGTCGAAATAGATGCCGTACAGGGCGATGGTGCCCTGGGCCGCGATGCTCTTGGCCATGGCGCTGGCGTCCACGGTGACCATCTTCTGTTCCATGGGTGCGGTCTCGACAATGTCGAGCAGTACGAGGGTGCGCTGGGAGGTTTCCTTGAAATGCTTGAAGGTCTCCTTGGCCACGAACAGGGAGACATGCACATCCCCTTCGGGCCTGCGCAGCGTCGCGGCCAGAAACTGCGGCTCCACCGGCGAGCTGAAGGCGTACTCCGACATCTGCCCCTTGTTGCTGAGCTTTCTGTCGTTGCTGTACAAGGTTCTGGGCATGGCGTTGGCCTTGCCGCATTCCGCCTCGGAACATGTGAACACGGTCTCGTAGCCGTCCTGCTCAAGTTCCTTGGCATAATTGTGAAAGACCTCCAGCGGCGAACGCTCCGGCGGGGCGACATACAGGATGCGCGTATGCTTGCCCGTGACCTTGGTCGATGGGCCCGGCGGAAGATCGTAGCTTTTGAGTGGCCCGGTGATCAGATGAAGCTGGTCGAACCCCCGGTAGTCATACCCGATGATTTCCGAGCCTTCGTAGCGCTTGAGCAACGGGCTGTCCTTGGAACCGGGAACGTCGGCGGCGAGGGTCGCGCCGCCAGACAGGAGCATGGCGGACACCACCAGCATTGAAAAGATGGCCATGATGCGGTTCGTTGAAGAGTGATACGAGTTCGTTTCCCTGTGCATGCGGGCTCCTTGTTCTTGGGTCATTATTCAACGCGTCACGGTGATGGCCGGGGAGGGTTCGCCCTCCATTCCGGTGGCCGTATGATGGATGATGCGGTAGCTTGCCGGGCCTGCGGAGGGGTTGGTGTCCATGGCCTGGTCCGTGTCCGACACGCCTTTTGCGATGGTTCGCCAGGGGCCGTCCCCGCTGTCCCGCCGCTGTACGGTCAGCAGAAAGGACGCTGGCGGGGGCGTGAAGCGGATGAGGACATGGGCGAAGGGGTCCTGCACGAATTCCGCCGAGGGCGCGGCAGGCACGGGAATGGCCGGGACGCCGACCGTGACCAGACGCTTACCGCTCAATTCGCTCTCGCGCCCCGCGTTGTCCCGGGCCAGAACCGCGTACCAGTAGCTCTGGCCGGGTTCCACCGCGACGTCCACGAAACTGTGTTGGTCCGCGGAGAGGCTCTCCGCCAGCACGTCGCCTTGCCGCAGCCCTTCCTTGCCGCGCAGGATGGACAGGGTTGCAGTTTTCTTCTCCGGAACGCCCGGCGCAAAGGACAGCACAACCTTGCCGTCAGCGCCGTCGATGGCGGTGATGAGCGGCGTGGGGGGCTTGCTGGTGTCCTCGATGGCGGCCCTGACCTCCGCGCTGGGCGGGCTGATTTTGTTGTCGAAGGACACGGCCCTGATCCTGTAATGGTAGACCCCGAAAGTGCCCGTGATGTATTGATCCCGGTAATGCCGGTCCGAGGTGATGGACGGGTTCAGCCTGGCCCATTGCGCGGAGCCCTCGGCGCGGCGTTCCACGATGTATCCGGCAATGGGAAATTTTGCCCGGTCCCAGGTCAGCTGCGTCTCTATCGGGCTTGTCCTGGCCTGCACTTTTTGCGGCGCAGGCGGGGCCGTGGCCGTGGGCGGCATGGCCGTGGCCACGCCGGAGGGCGGCCCCATCTCGCCCGTCGGGGAGACCGACCGCACGCGGTAATGGTAGATGATGCTGTCCACGACGTCCGTATCGGTCCAAGTTGTCGTTTTTGGGTCCAGGGCCTGGGGGGTGAGCAGGGTGTACAAACCGTTTTGCGAAGTGGCCCGCTCCACGGCGAGGCCGACGATATTGGGGTTGTCTCCCGCCTTCCAGGCCAGGGTCACCTTGCCAGGCCGGGCCGTGGCCGTGAACTGTGGCGGCGGAAGCAGCGCCTGAATGTCATCCATGAACAGACCGGCCGTGACCGGGGGGCTCGTCCGCCCGAAGGCGTCCAGGCAACGCACGGTGTAGGTCAGGTTCAGGCCGACCTGGGCCAGTTCGTCGATGAAGGCCGGTTCCCCGCTGTTCCAGTTCTGGCCGAGAATGATCGCTTCCGGGCTTGCGGGCGCAGGCGGCCCATCGTTTTCCGCCCGTTCAACCGAATAGGCGATGACCGGGATTTCCGGCGATACGGGTGGCGCGTTCCAGAACAGGGCCGCGCCCTGCGGATGGGCCTCGGCGCGCAGTCCTCCGGGCGGCGGAAGGGGCGCGGTGGCCGCTCCGGCATCGACCGGGGCGCAGTCCAGCCTGGTTTTCGACGGTGCGCCCGAGGCGGAAAGGCCCACGACGGAATAGGTCCGCTTTCCCTTGGGCAGCCCCGGAAGAGCGTGAGCCACGCCCAGGGCCCTGGCCCTGGCCCAGGAGCTCATGGCCTGCATTCCCAGGACCGGCCGCAGGTTTGCGAACTCCTCCTGGCTCCCGGCCGTGGTCAGTCCCTGGACAATGGCCCGGACCAGCTGGGCTTCCTGCGCGTCCAGGGCCGACATGTGTTCGGGGCTTAGCGGGGCAATGTCCGCCAGTGTTTTGCCGTTCTGGTCCAGGAGTCGCCACCCGCCTGCGGGCCAGTATCCGGCCGGGGGCGCCCACAGGAATCGGATCTCGCCCTTGCCGTCGGAGGCGGCCAGGAGCACTCCCGCGCCCGATTTGGCTGCCGCGCCGGCCGGGGGTGCGAGGGTCAGGACCAGCATGGCCGCAAGAACCCACAGGGTCAGAGAGAATCGGAATGCGTGTCGTGTTGTGCTCATGGTGCTGGCCTTCAGATCAGGGTGACATTGAGGGAGTAATCGCCGAACCATCCGCAATCGATGTCGAATCCGGCCCGCAGATGCAGCGGCATGGCCTCGACATGGAAGTTTATGGACTTGTTGGCCGAGAACTTGGCACCGCCGCAGGACGGCACCCAGGCCGAAACTCCAGCCCCGGCCCGGAAGTCCGCGGAGAGGTGCGCCGAGGGCGACACGCCCACGCCGACCATGGCGTTGAGGTATGCCTCGACAGCGGCGAACCCCAGACAGATTTTGCCTGAACCGACCTTGAGTCCGCCTCCGAGGCGAAGCCCCATTTTCTGTCCGAGCTGCATGTAGCCGTCCACATCGGCGATGAGAAAATGCACCAGAATGGGGCTTGCCGTCCTGCCGCAGTATATTTCCCAGTCGTCCGCACCGAAATAGAGCCCCACCGTGCCCCGGTCGTCTTCGGCGCCCTTGGGCGCGGTCAGGGACACGGCCCCGCCGAACATGGACATGCTGCCCCATATCTTGCCGCTGAAGGCGCTGCCGGCGTATTCGAAGAAGGCGCCGCCATTGACCTTGTACGTCAGGAGCTTCACGCCGCTGAATTCCATGCGATAGACCGCGTCTTCCGGCAGCACTGTGATCTGTCCGGCCATCTCGAAAACCTGCGGTTCGGTGGACGAGACGCTGATCCCGGCCGAATAGACCATCACGCCGGGATTGTTCGGTGCGGCCGAAAGGGGATTGCCGGATGGGGAGAACACGTCCTTGCTGAACCCGTACGCAAGCCCTCCGTTCACGGCCTGCAGGGCCACACCCGGGAAGATGGGCGCGTTCAGGCCGCTGACATTGGCATGGGTCAGCCAGTAGCCGTCACCGGCGGCCGTGCCGTAGCGGAAGGTCGCCTTGACCGGGGTGTCCATGCCAAACATCCTGGTCTCGACCGTGCCGCCAAAGGTGTCCTGCACCGCTCCTCCGCCCGAGGCATCGGCCAGGAATATGGGGTCAAGGGATGCGTAGAGGGAGCCGCCCTGCGCGGCGAAGCCTCCCCCGCCCGTCTTGATTTCCGGAGCGATGGCGGTTTCGGCCATGGGGCGGCCGACGGGGAAGCTTATGCCCGTCGTGAACTTCGAGTGTTTGGGACCGGTGGCCACGTAGGCCTGGCCCATGGGCTTTTTCACCGTATAGACGATGTCCACCGGGGCCTCGCTCAGGCCCGGGAAATCGATATTTCCTTTGAGCGTGAAGTCCAGCCGTTCGGGCTTGAGGTCATCCACGTGGGACGTGGCCGCAATGGCCTGCAGCTGGACCTGCACGTCGCCGAGCTTGGTCTGGGCGTTCAGGCCGGCACTGTGGTCCGTCCCGTCGCCATTGAAGTACGCTACGCCGTAGATGTTGAAGAACAGGTCGCTTACAGTGGTGGAGACTTCCGTCCCGCCCTCGTCCCTGAAGGTGAAAGTCGTGTCCGTGCTGATGCCCCAGCCCGTGGTCTTGCGCTCGAACTTTCTGACCTGTGTGTGCATGCGCACGTTGCCGTAATTCTCTGTCGCCTCCTGGCCCGCGAAGTTGAATTCCAGGTCGGAATTGGCGTCCTTCTGGGTGTAGTCGAGGGTCATGGATCCGCCCTGCAGGGTCATGGCCGGCCAGGGCATTTCGATGCGCATGTTGATGTATTCGGCGACCAGCCCGTTGTTTCCGGCGTTGATGTCGATGGCGTCGAACTTGATGCTCCCGGCCCCGAATACGTAGTCGAAATTGTTGAAGCGGCTGTGTCCGGTGATGCCCGTGTCCGCGAGATACCAGTTCCTGGCGGTCACGCCCGCCTGGGTCAGCATGAAGAGGTAGGGGTAGAGCACGGCCTTTTCCCCCAGATGCACCCCGACCCAGTCGGCTCCGCTCGCCAGCACCCCGAGCTGCGGCGCGTCCGTCGCGTCCTGCATCTGAAGCTGGGCGATTTTGAGGCCTGAGTGTCCGGCAGGGTTCGAGCCCTGGGTGCGGCTCAGGTCAAGACGCACGTCGTCGGACTCGATCTGGAAATAGCTGTGGCCGATCTGGGTCTTGGGCAATTTCTGGCTTGCGGCGTACCACCCCTATTCCGGGATCAGGGGCGCCTCGACCCCTTGCCAGTCCGGCGGGAGAGTGCCCCCGGTCTCCACCACGCGGATGGTGTTGTCCTTGACCTTGATGTCGAAAACGGCCTTCAGGTCATCCTTCGCGTTGCCTTTGAGGCTTTTCAGGGTGGCGCTCACGCCGGGCAACTCGCCATAGGTCTGGCCCAGATTCCCGGCGTCGATGGTTCCGCTGGTGACCAGACCGTCATCCTCGACCTCAAACTCCTTGAACCCGATGTCCACGTAGCGCACGCCCTGGCCGCTCGTACCGTCGGGCAGGTCGAAAAGCAGGGTGCCCGTGCCGCTCCAGCGGCCGTTGACCTCGGTGGCCCGGCCCTGCAGCCCGGTGATGAGGAACTCCTTGCCCCCGGCCACGGGGAAGCGGAAAATGCAGGGTTCTCCGGGCTTTGGCGCGCTGACCAGATAGGCTTTGGGCTCGGACACCACCTGGTCCGCCTGGGTCGAATAGAACTCGGGGACGGGCATGCCGCCGGGCCCTTCCTTGGCGCGGACGGCGTATTTCTTTTCGCCCTCCTCCAGCACCGCTTCGACGGTGACCTTGTGGTAGGCCGGCTTGTCCAGGGGCAGGCTGGGCGAGGTGAAGACAACGGTATCGCGCAGGATGTCCTGGGCGTAGGTGTTGTCCTCCTTGAGCCCGGCCCTCTCGGGAGACGGGCCGATCTTGATCCCGCTCTGCTCGTGGATAACGGTGCCGTCCACCTTCCAGACCAGTCTGATCTTTCCGCTGCCGTAGTATGTAAGCTCCGCCGTGGCGAAAAAGGCGGCGTCGCAGGTCGAGGCCTTGGCCGCGTCCAGGAGCGCGCCGGCAATCTGCCCGGCGATGGGTGTTTCTGTCATCTGTCCGGTAACGGGCAGCCCCCCCTGGACTGCGATATCGGAGCCGAGCTTAGTCTGGCCGGTTTGCATGGGCTTCGCGGAGGCTTGTGAACCCTGTCCGGCGGCCTGTATCGGGCCGGACGGCTGGGTCGGGGATTGGATGGCGCCGCCCGGTTTTTGTGCCGCTGATGACTCGGCGGTTTTCTGGCCTGAGAACACGATGATGGCCAGGTTTTCGAGGTGCAAGGGGCCGATGGCGGCCGGGTCGGCCTTGATGTCGATGATCGTGGGTTCGCAGTAGAGCAGGAAGGCCCGCCCGCCGGGAATCTTGAACTGGCCCAGCGCGCCCCTGTCAGCGGCCGATATCGACAGGTTTGAAGCGGCCGCCCCTCCCGAGGCGCTCAAGGCCGCTGGGTTGACGGCGTCGGACAGAACAGCCCCCGAGTCGGCCAGAAGGGTTTGCCCAGGCATGTGCGGGGCAAGGTGGGCCTGGCTTGGCAGCGGTTCCGGGGCCTTGCTCATGCTTACTATGCTGTGGATGGTGCCGACATCCTCGGCGGGGAGCACAAACAGGCGGATCTGGAATTCATTCGAGTAGCGGTAGGTGTGCTGCAGCTTGACGTTGAGGTTCGCGATGGGCCGGAGCTGCTCGCCGCTGACGGATTGGCCGGTCTTTTCGACGGCGTTGCCTGGAATGGCCGTGACGATGTCGTACGAGCCGTCGCCCCAGTCGACGAACATGTTGCTGATGGTCCAGCTGTTGACCGGGGTGGTTCCGGTATACCCCGCACCCCCTGCGTATTGTCCCCAGTGCGTGTCATAGACCAGGGCCCACGGGCATTCCTCGATGTTGATCAGGCCCGAGATCTGGATCTTGTCCCCGACATAGAAGATGTCTCCGGCGGAGTCGACGGCGTCGGGAGTGAGCTGGGTGTTGGCCATGGAGCAGGCCAGGCCCGTGGGGCTGAAGGCGGGCAGCTTGATGGGCCAGCGCTCCGAGATCGCGATCTGCACATCAGTGGTCGTGGTGACGACCTGCTGCATGGCCGCGCCGGGGAATTGAAAGCCCCCGGTGGACTGCAGGCCGCCTGCCTGGCTGCTTCCGGCGGTTTCGCCTTCATCTGCAGCGGGCGCGCTCTGGGTAGTCACTTTCTTGTACCCGGCCACCTCCCAGAACAGGGCGTTCCGGGCAAAACCATCCGCCAGTTGTTGCGCGATGCCGCCGGGGCCCTGCGGCGCGGCGACTTCACTGATGGCGGAGCTGCCGGACGTGACGAAGTTGGCCGATCCCCCCGATGCGGACAGCCCGGACTGCAACGAGCCGGTCTTTGATCCTTCCGCTTTCGCTTCCTGCGTTTCGGGCGAGGCTTGCGCTGCGGGCTGCGGATTGCGGGCCAGGTCGAAAATTTCGGTGATGAAGTCAGCGTCAGGGGCGTAAAAGCGGTCCGGCATGGGCAACCCGCCGATTTTGCGGGTCATCAGCACCGTGCCTGCGCCGTTGAGGATGCGCAGTTCGAACCATTGCGAGGCCACGTCTTTTTCCATCCACTCAAAGCGTGTGGAGTCCGTGACCTTGGGGGTTCCGTGGTCGCCCTGGGAGTTTTCCATGATCCAGTAGGTGCCGTGCTCCGGTTTTTCCAGGAAGATGGAGCCCATGGCAAATTCGACGTCTTTCAGCGGCGGCTGGATCACCATGGGCGGCCTGACGCCGGTGTACACGGCCTTGACCAGCCCGGACGTCCCGGTCTGGCGCCATCCGTCCTCGCCGGGCAGCCGGAATTTGAGGCCGCGCGGCCCGGGAGCGGCCTTGCCGCCCACTGTCACGGTCATGGTCGCCCTGGTGGGGTTTGCAACCTGAAGGTTCGAGACAGTCACATCCGCGCCAAGGCCCACGTTCATGCCGGCGGCGAACAGATCGCCGAGCACCGTCACTTCGTAGCTTTTGCCCGGATACCAGCGGTTTGGAGTGAGCATGGAGATGGAAGGCTGCAGCACGAGCCGGGGCAGTTCGGGCTTGGCCGCGAGTTCCGGTTTCTTTTCGATGACCACGGCCTGCAGGCGCGTCCGTTCCCAGGACGCATCCTTGCCGGTCCTGGCCTCCATGGGACGCGGTCCGGGGGCGGCCGATCCGGCGACCTCCACCGTGAAGGAGGCCGTGGCGGCGGAGCCGACCTTCATGTCGCGGACCACGACATCCTTGCCGAATGCGGCTTCCAGGTTTTTTGGCAGGTGCGCGCCCTGCAGGGTGATCGCATACGTCTCGCCCGGTTCCCACTGGTTCGGGGAGATGGCCATGAGTTCGGGCCGCAATGTCTTGACGGCCGGGACGCTGATCGCTGCCGCCGGCTTGGCCTGCACCTCGGCCAGGGCCTGGGAACGGGCCCATTTTGAGTCCGGGCCGGGGCGGATTTCCAGCCACTGCCGACCCGTCGGGGCCTGATCCGCGACGCGGACCGTCATGCGGGCCATGGCGGGGGACGCCACGGTCAGCTTTTTGATCTCGACGCCCTTGGCGAAACGCGTCTCCAGCCCCTGGACCAGGTTGGTTCCACGGACCGTGACCTCGTATTCCCCGCCCTGAGTCCACGTGTTGGGGGTCATAGTCGTGACCATGGGCGCGGCCTGCGGCTTGACCTGGATCGGCCGCGCCGCCTTGCCCGGGGGTTCGGGTTGGGGGTTGATGGTGACCATGAACGGCAGTCGCGAAGTGTGCATGCCCGTCCTGTCGGAATAGGACACGGCCCGCTGGCCGGGCGCGGCGTCCTTGGCGGCCGTGGCCGTGACGCGCAGGGTGGCACCGCTCGGTTTGGGCAGATGGGCCGAAACTCCGGGCCCGAAGTTCATCTGGCGCACGGATTCCAGCCCCGTTCCGGAAATGGTCAGTTCCCTGCTTTCCCCCTGGGCGATGGAATTCGGCGTGATGGCCGTGATGGTCGTCGCGGCCGGGACCGCCGACACGGTCAGCCGGGCCGGGCTCGGCCTTGTCGTGCCTTTGTACTGGACGCTGATGGTGCGCACGCCCGGCGCGGCCGTGCCTTTCACGGAAACGGGGGCGAGCAATATCTTGTCGCCGACCTGCTGGATGGGGCCCACGGTCACGCCCGGACCCATGTTCAGGACCATGTCCTTGCTCAGGTTCCGGCCGGTCAGGTTCAGGGTCGCGCTTTGCCCCTGCTGCAGGGTGGCGGGGGCAACGGAAGTCAGTTCGGGAAAGGACGCCTGGGGTTGAATGACGGTCATGCCCGGGGCGGGAGCGGTTGGCGCGGTCTTTGGTGTGGTCGTGATCTGTGGTTGTGTGGGCTTAAGCGTGGGAAAGGTTTTTTTCAGGGAGTCAGCTCCCAAGCCATGGACATCGAACAGGACGATCATTGCGATCGCAACAATCAAAGAACTGGTCCGAATTTTCATTGCTTGCCTCGTATACTCTGTTGGTGACCATCCTGCTGCGACTGTTCTGAATCACGAGCCTATCTGGTAGGGGCCGGTTGTCGGCCAGTCGATGACGGCACTATTCACAGTCATCTCCATAAAATAAGCAGCATTATCGTCTAAGGTTTCGTCACGGAACGTTGCGAGTAGACTATTTCTACAGTGATTTGAATGAAGTTATGTGATAAATCATAATAAATTGTACTATATATAGTTTATTTTATTCTGGAGCGCTCGTAATTGGATTTTCTTTATTAGCTTGTTCCATATTTGGATCGACATATATTATCAATTGATCGTCTGATACGTTGTTCCAATTTCTTTTTGAGCTCATGCTTATTCTTCTTCCTAATCCAAATTTATATGCATGAACGTGAGATTCATATATTAAAATATGCTCTGATATTATTTTTTCTAAATTTTTTCTTGCCTCCTTTTCATTTTCAAGCTCCCTCTTAAGAATATTTATCTGGGTTTGCATTATGTCGATTTGATCCATGTTTATTCCTGAAGAGTCATCTTTTTCCATTTTGACATCCTTCGAAATGGAAACGTCGTTCTGCATAAGATGCTGTGCTGCGACAGGGCGTGTTGGCGGGTTTTGATTGTTCTGCAGTGGTAGTCCGCTTTCGGTTCTGTCCGCATTGGATTTTGCAAAGCTGAACGCTCCGGAATATCCCTGACTTTTTTTGTCTCTTGTTTCGATCCGCACGACCCAGGACTTGCCAGGCACAACGAACTGAGCAGAAGGGAGCCATGACATAAAACTGCCGGTATTTGCGGCCCCGGTTTTGATGGCCGCCTGGACCGTGCCGCCGGGTCTGTCCATCAGGAGTATGTTCACCGTGGCGGTGGTGGCGATGGCGCTTCTGTCCCAGACGATGGCCAGGGGCTTGTCGGCCGGGTGCCGAGTGCCCTGGGCCGGGTTTTTGACGGCGATGGTGGCTTTCTGTCCCAGGGGGGCGGTGAAGCCCTGCTTCGTCGGGACGGGCGCTGTCACGCCGGGAGCGGTTTTGACGCTCGGAGCCTGCGGTGTCGGCGTGCCGGTGATCTGGTTTGGCGCCGGCGCGGTCTTCATGATCCCGGTCTTGAGTTGATCGGCCTGGGACAACGGGGCCGAACAGGTCATGCAGATCATGATGGCGGTGAACAGTACGAGCCTACGCATGTGGGCACTCCTTGTGATATTGGGAGATCGTTTCATTGTTTACCCGGGCATTCCCATTCCTGACGGCCGCTTCGCGGCCCCATGACTCGCGCATGTTGTCCTTCACCCGTTTTCCGGGGCCGCTCCATCTTCCCGCTCTCAACCCCCGTCCCAAGGCGCAACGCGAGTCACTGCGCCGGCTGGGGAGTTCGTATCGGCAGCTGCGGCTTGGGTGCGGATCCGGACGGAGGCGTGGGCTGCTTCAGTATCTGCGTCGGTCGTACACACACCAGCTCCGCCGGTTTTGTCGGCTGCGACGAACTCCAGTTCCTGATTTCATAGGTATGCGTTGATTTACGCTGTTTGAGCTCATTCGCAATTTTCACGGCGACGTCGTATCCGACTTTTGCGACATTGACGTCGCATTCCTGCTGATTCTGCACATATCCCATGGATCTGTAGCAGACGTCGAAATTGACGAGAGACGGGCACGTGATCTTGTTGTTCTGCACAGGACAGTACTTGTCTTGGACGTTTTTCCGTATTCGGCTCGCGAAATTCTCGGCATGTTCGACGATGTAGTCCTCGTTGCACCATGCCCTGTGCGATTTCGCTTTCAGCGTTGCCGCATCATCGGGGTACTTCGACACCCAGCGCTCGACGTGGGCCAGTCCGGACTGTGCGAGGTGTTGGCTGCATTCCGAGCCGACGTTGTGTTTGATGTCGACAATCGTTGGGGAATTTGAGCCAAGGGTTTTTTCTATTTCACTGAAAAATCCCGGCAACTGTTTATCGATGAGCGTGTCGATGCTGACCTTTTGTTGGAAAGCCTTTCTTTGCTCGTCCATGGCTGGGAGGGTTTTTTCCGCCACTTCCAGCCTCCATTGTACTTCGACAGCTTTTATATAGTAATCCAAAGCCTTATTCACGTGTTCACTCTCGAACGACAGATTGCAAAAGAGGTCTGTCATATCTGTTTTTTGCGAACATCGGGATATCATTTGCGGGTCATGCCACTTTGGAGGAGCGCTGTTCGCATCAGCTTTCAGGGACTCGACCAGCTGCCCCATCTTGCCCTGATCGTCGTGCGTGATGGCCTGCAGCCCTTCGGGAAGAACCATCGGTTTGAACACCCAATTATAGGCAAACAGTTCCCGCGGCGTCCCATCACCGCAGTCGATGATGTTCAGTTCGCAGGCGACCATTTCCGCGGCGTCATAGAATCCTTCGCCGATATCCTTGAAAAATTCCGCCACAGCCGCGAAGGAACCGAGCACTGCCTTGCCGATTTCGATCAGTTCTTCGATCAGGGCGCAGACATCCAGCCCGGCGGCCATGACGCTTGCGATGATACAGATGGCGGTTCGGCCGAGCTTTTTCACGATCTCCCAGAAATCCACCTGTACAAAGGCCAGGTAAAGTTCCAGGAGTTCCTCGACCTGGGGCGGAAGGCTGATGTTCGGGGGCGTCGCGAGCTGGTCGAGGCCGGATTTTTCGTATTCCTCGGAAGCCGTCGAGGTGATTTCCTGTGCGAGCGGGGAGTCGCTGATCTGAATGCAGTCGATGACGCCGTCTGGGCCGTCGGCTTCGACCAGGCATTGGATCAGCTCCCTGGAGGCCTGAACTTCCGTGGCGCTCATGGGCAGAAAGGGAATCGGGCCGAATTCGTTTTCAACATCGACCAGGAGGCCAAGAAAGTCGTCCAGCACGTCGGCCCGGACGACGGTCGGTGAGAAAAATGTCATGGCTGCGGCAAGAAGCGACGCGAGGAGCAGCCGGAGGAAGAGTTTTGTAACGCTCATGATGCATCCCCTCCCTTACGGCTTGGGCCGGGTTGAGTTCGGGGACGTTTTTCTTCTCTCGGCCAGGGCTTTCTTCAGTTCGCCTACAGTGATCCGCGTCCCCTGGGGGGACTCGAGCACGGTGCTGTCGGGGCGCTGCGGAATTTGGTCGACCCTGCGGCCCAGCCCCTTCTCCACGTCCTCCCGGACCTTCTTGACCAGTCCCGCGGTGTAGGTGCGGCCCGAAGGCAGCTGCACGGTTTTCTGGTCCGGCAGCGTGAAGGCCGAAGCCAGGTCGGAGGGGTTCTTCAGGGGCCTGCCAGTGGCGGCGGGCTTGGCCCGCAACTCCGGAGGCCGCCGGCTGCCCGGCTGCGCGGTCTTGAACTTCTGGGCGATGGCGGCCAGGCGGCGCGCGTCGCCCATTTTGAGGTATCGCCCCGGCGCGAGCTCGATGATGTCCCTGTCGGCAAGTGCCGCCAGCGAGCCAGGGGACATTCCCTTCGAGTATTTGATTTTCTTGGGCAGGGCTGCATTTCCCTGGGGCTGTGCATTCTGCGCTGCCGAGGTTTCCGGCGTGCCCGCGCCCTGCACGGCTTGAACGCTCGGATTTTTCGTGAAGAGGGAATCGGCGCTCAAGTTCCGGGCCATGAGCAGCCCGGTCGAAACGGCCGCCATCAGGAAGAAAGCAGTCCATGGTTTCATGGCAACCCTCGCATGGTTTGGTACCGGTCAGGGACCGGTTCCATGGCAAAAGGCGTTATTTTCCGGAAACCCCCTGGTCGCGCAGGGGGACCACCAGCTCCAGTTCCGAGGCCGCGCCGGAGAAGACGACGATGCGGTAGTCGCTGGAAGCCACCGGCCGGCCGTCCACCAGGGCCTGGACCTGCCACGCGTGGGGCGAGTTGGTGACCAGCCTGGCCAGGTCGAAGACCGAGAGCATGTAGTAGTTGCGCCCGGTCCGCGCCGCGAGCACGGGAGAGGACGTGTCGAAGCCCGTCAGCGGGCGGGTCATGGCCTCGGGTTCGAGGGTGTAGAGGCGGAAGAGGTAGGTCGCCCCCTCATGCGCCGGGGACCAGGAGAAGACCGGCGGCGATTCGGACGACAGGGCCACATGCTCCCTGTCCAGGGGCGCCTGCAGGGCGACGGTCGGGAGATTGGGGATCCTCTCCTCCGCCGTGACGAAGTACTGCAGGCTCGGCAGGTCGAAGGCCGGGACGGGTTCGATGATTTCAAAGCGTACCGTGTGCAGGCCCGTGGCGTAGGTCGGGAAGGCCGGCACCGCGGGGCTGGCGATGATGGCCTCGCGCATGCCGGGCAGGAGCTGCTTGGTCACGAAACCCAGGATCTGCCCGTCCGCGACCCAACGGCCGCGCAGGAGGCCCTGGCCGTTGTAGGTGACAATGGCCGCGGCCCGCAGGCCCTTGGTGTTGCGCGGTACGGTGATGCGTTCACCGGAATCGGGGCGCGGGGCGTCTCCCGGCGCGGGCTGGTTGAATTCGAGCTGCAGGCCGATGAGCGCGAATTGCCCGGCCGGGGCGGGCACGATCTGCAGGGTTGTTTCCAGGGTCCCCTCGGGGATGTCCAGCGCGCTGGGGTCGAAGGTGCGGGTGAAAATGATCTGTCCTGCGCCGGCCTTCATGGCTGCGGCGATGACCCGGGCCGGGACTACGAGGAGTTCCGTGCCTGTGCCCCTGGAATTGAGCACGTTGATGCTGACCGTGCGCTGCAAGGTTCCGAGGGAGTCGCCGCTGGGGGTGGAAAACTGCCCCTGGGTGGAGGTGGCGACGTAGGAGGCGTTCGGTATGGTATCCAGGACCGTGTACATCAGTTGCACCGGGCTCTGCGTGCCGGGCGAGACGTTGGCGATGCGCGGTGTGGCGGTGATGTTGGGGTCGGCCGGGGCCGGGACCGGTGCCATGAGGAGCAGGGCGATGCAGGCCAGACAGATGAGCGGCAGGGGCTGCCGCGGTGGATGCCGGAGGGTGGTGATCATACGGTGCTCCTCACTCATGGCCATGTGACCGGAATGCTGAAGTTCAGGGAAAGAAAGGCCACGTATTCCTCATTGTCGTCGTTGCTGATGTGGTCCCGGGTTTTGGAGTACTGCCCGCGCAGCCCCAGGGTCCTGGTCACGCTTTCCAGGAAGGTTCCGCCCAGAATCCAGTTGTATTGGGCCTGTCCGGTGAAGGCGGTCGTGTGCATGGAGTCGTCATCGGCCCGGGAGTCGAGGCCCGACACGGTCAGGTTCAGGTTCTGGGAGTCCGTGATCAGCCATGTGGCGGTCAGGGTCCCCAGCCAGTCCTCAACGACCAGGCTGCCAGGGTCGCTCTCGGTCCGGGCGTAGGTCAGGGCCGGGTTGAGGGACAGGACGGGCAGGGGTTGCCAGCCAAGCGACAGCAGCATCTGATGGGAGAAACTGTCCATGTCGGCCCCGGATTTGTCGTCGAAGGAGGTGAAGACATAGCTGGGCACGATGCTCCAGGTCTCCCTGGCCAGGGAAAGGCCGAAGGAGAGGATGCGGGACTGGTTGTCGATGGCGTCGAAATTGTCGGGTTCGTGACCGCTCTTTTGCCAGCTCAGGTTGGCGTTGGCGAAGAGGAAGGGCCAGTCCGCCTTGTTCAGCGTGTAGCCCAGGTCGAGGGCCGTGCTGCGCACCGTCGGGATGTTGTCCAGTTTTTCGGCGTTGTCGTAGCTGTGCGCGCCGTTGAAGGACAGGCTCGATTCCTCGAAGGATTTCGAGGCATGAAGCATGTACTCCTTGCGATTGTTGATGGCCCCTGGATTGATGACGCTCTGGAAGTGTCTGTCCCGGGAGGAGTAGCCGCCGCCGTAGTCCAGGGTGTCATAGCGGCCGGAAAGCCTGCTCCGCCAGGCCTCGCCCCGCTTCGATCCGTAGGGGCCACGCGTGTCCTGGTCGTAGTTGCTCCGGGCGTATTCGACTTCGCCCAGCAGAAGCTCGTCCACGATGGTGCCGGACAACCCCAGACTGTAGATCTGGCCCTTGGTCTCGGGGATGAGATCACTGCCCGAGACGTTGTCGGCCGAGCCGCTTTGCCCGGTGACCGCCGTGGCCTTGAGCAGGACGTTTTTCTGCGGGTACAGCCCTTGGGTCAGGGTGACTCCGGTGAAGCGCTGGTTCGATTCGTCCACCGGGAGCAGATGGTCGAAGTCGGCCACGGTGTTGCTGCGCAGGATGAAGCCCTGCACGGCCGTTTCTCCCGCGTTGAGCTCCAAGAGTCCGCCGCGCCGGGCCAGCTGGCCGCCGGCGAGTTCCGTGGTTTCGACGCTGACGTCGCCCAGGGAGAGGCTCTGCCCGTCGTATTCCAGTTTGAGCAGGTAGGCGTTGAGGCTGAACTTGTCCTGGCCGCCATAGTTGTCGCTGTCGTCCACGAACCAGCCGTTGGCGTCCAGCGTTGCCCGGAATTTTCCTCTTTCCAGCACGGTGGACAGGGTGCCCGCGGTCTGGGCCTGCCAATCCGGCCCGGTGTTGCCGGGGTACTCGGTCAGCTTTGCGTTCAGCTCCGTGTCGAGCTGGAACGAGGCGCTGGCCCGATCCCAGGTCTCCGATTGCGGGACAAAGAAGCTCCAGTGCTCCTGGGGCAGAGGCTGGCCGTCCTGGCCCAGGACCTCCACGATGACGCTGTGCGCGCCGAAGTCAAGGTCGGCTTCCGGAGTGTAGCTGACCGTTGTCTCGGTGATGACGGCCAGAGCGGTGATGTCCACGTCGTCGAGGGCCATGCGCACGGTCTCCGGACCGGGGTTCAGGGTCCCCGGCGGCAGGGGTGCGGTGATGGTCGGCCTGCGGTCCTCGACGCGCGCGCCGTTCATGTCCGGAAACACGAGAGCCTCGGCGGCCGTGGCCGTCACAAAAAGGCACGTCAGGCAGTACAGTGTCACTGGGAAAAAAACGCGCATCGCCGGCACCCTCCTCTAAAGAGTATTGACTGCAGGGGCCGGGCGCGCATGAAGAGTGAAGAGAATGAGATTCAGAGCCTGCAGGTTTTTGTATTCCGTACAGGCTATGACGCATGTTTGCAATAATATTGTGAATATTATTCGGTCATGTGCGTTTTGTCTAAAATTAAGAATGTGTCGGCATTCTAGTGGACCTGTTTTGTAGGTTTTATTTTTTTTCAGTTAAAAAAGAATGATACAGCAGTGTCGATGTGTATCGCCACAACGTTTCGGCTATGCCTCGGAAGGATGAACAGGTGTGCATTGGCACATGGTGGAGGGAGCAGTCCGTACGGTGCCGATCAGGGTTTTGTCGCTGTTGCCGGCCTGTTCGCCAGATACACCCCGGAGATGACCATGGCACCGCCGCTCAGCAGCGAGGAGGTCACGGGTTCATCCAGGATGACGTAGCCCATGGTGATGGCGAAGACCGGGACCAGGTTGATGAAGATTCCGGCCCTGGCCGGGCCGATGGCCTTGATTCCGGCGTAGTACCAGGTGAAGGCCACGCCCGTTGCGATGACGCCCAGGAAGAGGATGTTGGCCCAGTCCACCAGCCCTGCCCGGGCGATGTCGGCCGTCAGGCCGTGGGTCAGGGCCGGACCGATGAGCATGAGGGTGCCCAGCAGGCAGGACCAGGTCACTGTCAGGAGCGGGTCGAGCCTGCGCATGACCCTGCTGCCGGCCAGGGAATAGGCGGTCCAGGCGCCCACGCAGCCGAGAATCATGAGATCCCCGCGCGAGAGTCCGCCGTGAAAAAGGACCAGGGGATTTCCGCCGGAGAGGACGATGGCTGCCCCGCTCAAGGATAGCAGGGTGCCCAGGATTTTCGCGGTGGTGAGCTTGTCTCCCAGGAACAGGGCCGACATGACTCCGATGACCACGGGCACGGAGGCGATGATCAGCGCCGCTCGACCGGCCGGCACGGTCTGCAGGCCGGTGAAGAAGAAGGCGTTGTAGAGGAAGATGCCGGTCAGGCCGAGAAAGGCCACGGGCAGGATTTCCTTTCTGGGTAAACGCGGGAAGCCGTGGCCTGCGTGCCAGGACCACAGGAAAAGAAAAATCGAGGCGGTCACGAAGCGGAGCAGGGCGGCGGAGAACGGGCCCATGTCCTGGGCCAGGACGCGCCCGGAGATCCAGGTGGCGCCCCAGAAGAAGACGGACCCGACGAGTTTTGCGTAGACGAGCATGCAGATTCCTGATTGTCGCAAGATGTAAAAAAAAGCTGCTTACGCTCGAAGCGACGGGGCTTCAAGAGGCTAAAGCTTGAAATCGGTTTTGAAATGACTTGCCCCGCGCCCCCGGTCTTTGCTAGGGTCATCGCATCTTTTGTTGAATCAATGAACCATGAATATTCCAGGAGAAAAACATGACCGCAAGACTTCCCAGAGAAGAGCGCAGGGCGAACGTCATCGACGCCTTGAACCAGGCTCGCGCCATGGAGCTTTTTGCCATCACCCAGTACATGAACCAGCATTACGGTCTGGACAGCATGGATTATGGCGAACTGGCCGCCAAGATGAAGCTCATCGCCATCGATGAAATGCGCCATGCCGAGATGTTCGCCGAGCGCATCAAGGAACTGGGCGGCGAGCCGACCACATCGTATGAAGGCGAACTGAAAAAGGCCCAGGACGTGCGGAGCATCTACCCCTACGACGCGGTTCTCGAAGACGACACCATCGATATCTACAGCCAGTTCCTGCTGGTTTGCCGTGACAACGGCGACGCCATCAGCGCCAAGCTTTTCGAGACCATCATCGAAGAGGAGCAGGCCCACATGAACTATTTCGAGAATGTGGGCACGCATATCGATACCCTCGGAGATACCTATCTCTCCAAGATTGCGGGCACCTCCGCTTCCACCGGCCCCTCCACCAAGGGTTTCGTGATCAGCGGCGGCAACTGATTCTCCCCGGCCCGAAAGCCGCAAGGCGTACGAGCGTGATGCCCGTGCGCCTTTTTGTTTTCAAGGCCCAGGGAGAGCCTTCAAACCCTGGTGTCGGGCCGTGCTTGTCCCCTGCGGCATGCGAAGCCGGTGCTTGACCGGGGATGGTTTACAGGCCAATTTATCGGGCGATCTTGCATGCGCGGAGCCTGCTTTCCGCTGGCATGAAACCCATTGTCCCTTATACAGACGGGAGTGTTGATGTCCAAATTGCCGGATTTTACTTCGGTCCGTGAACTGCGCTACGGCCTGGACCCCTATCTGGACGCCTGGCTGCTGCATTTCATGACCGAAAACAATATCGAGCCCACGGTCAACCCGGCTGAAAATGCCCAGCAGGAGCAGCTGCGTTTCATGGTCGACGTCGATGACGACCAGGTCTTCGTGCCCTGTTCTGACGAAATGTTCGAGAATCTTCTGCACACCCGCCTTTCTTCGGCCCTGCGCCAGGAGTACCGGGAGAAATGGCGCATGCTGGTGCATCTGGCGCGCATCAACATCAAGGATCGTTACACCCGTCGCAAGATTTTCGCCCTGTCCCGGCACAAGGTCCGGCAGGTGCTTCATGCTCCGTTTCTCATCCCTTCCCGATTTTTGAAGCAGCTCATGACCATCTTCATGGCCATGAGCGGGGTTCACGATCCGCAGCGTAGGGAAAAGCGCCAGGCCAACAAGCGCGCCCTGGATTTCATGAACAGCCCGGACATGACCCGAAGCCTTTATGCCTGTCCCGAATCCAACCTGGGCTGCTCCAGCATCAAACACTTGCGCTGGGAACTCGAATTGCTTGAGATGGCCCGCCTCTGCAGGCTGTCGCTACGTTCGCAGATCTGGGAACAGCCGGACACGGTCCGCGACGACCCTGCCTTTTTCGATAAGATATGCGCTCCGTGGCCGGAGTTCGCCGAGATCATGACCAGGATCATGGGCCCATCGAGCGAACAGAGAAAGCTCAAGATTCTGTATCTGCCCGGCAGCAGTGGCGGGATCATCTTCGATCTGCGCCTCATCCGTGTGCTGATCCGTCTGGGGCACAAGGTCATCCTGGCTCTGAAGGAAGGCTTTTGTCTGGACAGCACCGTGATCTGGGACGCAGAGCACGACAAGGCCCTGCAGGACGCCCTGGGCGAGGCTCTCTTTGTGGAAAACAGCCGCATGAGCAAGAACGAACTCCTGCGCGCCCAGCGCGAGAGCCCGCTTCTGGTCATCTCCGACGGCACCCGCGAGCGGCTCAATCTGTGGCGCACCAGTGTGACTTTCGCCCGCTCCTGGAAAGAGGCGGACCTGATCATTGCCAAGGATTTCCCCCATCATCGCAGGCTGATCAAGAATTCCCACCTCTTCACGCGCGACATTCTCTGCCTGTACCGGGACCGGGACGGGTTGGACCAGGTCCGCTTCAAGGAAAAATCATCGCGCGTGACCAAGATCACCGAATCCCAGATCGTGGCCCAGTCCGACGCCATCATCGCGCAGATGCGCACGGCCAGGGGAATGGGCCGTCAGGTCATGTTCTACAGCGCCATCATCGGCAGCATACCGGGGCAGACCAAGGTCGCCCTTGGCGTCGTGAACACTTTTGTCTCCCATTTGCGGTCCAGGCACGCCAACCTCCTGATCATCAACCCCGCCGAACACTTCGTGGAAGGGATGGACGGGGATGATCTCATGTACATGTGGGAGCGGGTCCAGCGCAGCGGGTTCATCGATGTCTGGCGTTTCCAGACCGTGGCCGACATCGAGACCAGCTTCGAACTGATGGGCGAGGCGGTCCCCGCGGAATGGCACGGCAAGGATTCGACCTTCTCCACCGGCTGCACCAAGGAGATGAACATCGCCCTTGAAATGCAGCAGAAGCATCCTGAAATGCAGATCATCGGCCCTGATCCCAAGCGTTTCTTCAGGCGCATGGAGTACGGGGTTGGCAAGTATTTCGATGCGCGCATCACGGACAAGGGGCGCAGCCTGTGAGGAGACTGCTTGCGGCGTGTCTGTGTCTGGCGCTGCTGTGCGCCTGCGCCGTGGCGCCCAGGCAGCCCCTGCTTGTGGAGCAGAGGCCCGGGGGGGATCTTGCGGCGCGTGTCGCGGCCACTGCGGCTGATGATCCGGCCGCGCTGACCCGGGCCATCGAGCACTCCCTGGCCTACGTGCGTACCCGTCCCGCGGACAGCAAGCCTTTCGGTACGGACGGCCCGGCGTGCACATGGGGGGAGCTTGGAGACTCGCTGGAGCACATGCGGCTGCTCGTCCCCAGGCTCGCGGAAGATCCGGAACTTTTGACCCGGGAGTTCCGCTGGCTCGAAGTCCGGCCAAAGCCGCTCATGACCGGCTACTACGAGCCATGGATGGATGGCAGCCTTGAGCCGGACCCGCGATTTCCGGTGCCCATATACGGACTCCCGGCCGATTTGCGCAGCGCCGATCTGGGCCGGTTTCATCCGCGCTGGAAAGGGCAGCGGCTGACCTATCGCCTGGATGAAAAGGGCATCGCGCCGTATCATTCGAGGGAGGAGATCGACGTCCAGGGCGCTCTGGCCCAGACGGAGACGCCCATCGCCTGGACCCGCGATTTCGTCGACGTCTTCTTTTTGCAGGTGCAGGGCTCGGGCCGGTTGAACCTGCCGGACGGCTCGGTGCGCCATGTCCTTTACGCAGGCAAGAACGGTCACGAATACGTTTCCCTGGGCAAGGTCATGATCGAACGCGGGCTTGTCCCGGCGGAGGAGATGTCCATGCAGCGCATCCGGGCCTATCTGCGCGAGCATCCGCACGAAGTCCGGGAACTTCTGAACACCAACCCGAGCTACGTCTTTTTCCGGCTGGCGCAGGATGGACCGCTTGGGGCCATGGGGCGAACATTGACGCCGATGGTCAGCATGGCTACTGATTCAGCCTTTCTGCCCCTTGGCACGATCCTGGCCGTGGATGCCGCGCTGCCGGATGCGGGCGGCACGGAAACACGGACGGCGTTTCTGGGATTGGCCCAGGACCGTGGCGGCGCCATCAAGGGCAGCCGCCTGGATCTTTTTTGCGGCGCGGGGCAGAGGGCCGAATTTCTGGCCGGGCATCTGCAAGCCGAAAGCCGCGTCTATCTTCTGCTCAAGAAATAAGGAATGATCATGCAGCCCATGGACCCCCTGACTCTGAAGGATCTTTTGCGTCAGGCCTGGACGGCGCAGCTCGAGAGCGTCGCCCTGTGGCATGAAGAGGAGGCCCCGGCGGACCTCCCGGCGCGTCCCGGCGACGGGCTGGTGGGACTTGTCCTGCGCCAGCATCTGAAGAATTTTCTGCTCTGGCACGTCGAGGACAGGGCCAGGCGCAAGGATGTGGACGACAGCGTCATCACCGGCTGCAAGCGTGAGATCGACGGTCTCAACCAGCAGCGAAACGATCTCATGGAGCAGGTCGATGCCTGGCTGGTGCGTGCCGTGGCCGCTTTTGCCGCCCAGAAGGCTCTGCCCGAGGAGTCGCGCCGCTTCAATACCGAGACGCTGGGCGCGGCTCTGGATCGCCTCTCCATTCTGAGCCTCAAGATTTTTCACATGCGCGAGCAAACGGGTCGCGTGGACGTGGACGCCGGGCACCTTGAGAGCTGCCGGGACAGGCTCGCCCTGCTTGAAGCCCAGCACCGGGACCTCTCCCGGTCCATTCTGGAGCTGATCGACGACTACGCCCAGGGCGTAAAAAGCCCGAAGGTCTATTTTCAGTGCAAAATGTATAACGATCCGGCCCTCAATCCGGAATTGTATGCCGCAAAGCCTGTCGCGGGCTGACGCGGGAAGGAGCCAGTATGCGCGATTACGAAGTGGTCATCGGCCTTGAAGTCCATGCCCAGCTGAGGACCAGGAGCAAGATCTTCTGCTCCTGTTCGACCCAGTTCGGGGCCGGGCCCAATGAGAATACCTGTCCGGTCTGCACCGGGATGCCGGGCCAACTGCCCGTCCTGAACGCCCGGGCCGTGGAATACGCGGTCAAGATGGCCATGGCCGTGGATTGCACCGTCAATCGTCGCTCCCTTTTCGCGCGCAAGAACTACTTTTATCCCGACCTGCCCATGGGCTACCAGATATCGCAGTTCGAGCTGCCCGTGGCCGAGCACGGACACATCGTCATCCACACGGAAAAGGGGGAGAAGCGCATCGGCATCACCCGCATCCACATGGAGAACGACGCGGGCAAGAACATTCATTCATCTACAGACAACGCGTCCTACGTGGACCTGAACCGGGCCGGAGTGCCGCTCATCGAAATCGTCAGCGAGCCGGACATGCGTTCCGCCGAGGAGGCCGTGGCCTACCTGAAGAGCCTGCGCGCCATTCTGGTTTATCTGGGCATCTGTGACGGCAATCTGGAGGAAGGGAGCTTTCGCTGCGACGCCAACGTATCCATTCGCCCTCGTGGGCAGGAGGAATTCGGCACCCGCGCGGAACTCAAGAACATGAACTCTTTCCGCAACATCCAGCGCGCCATCGAGTACGAGGTGGAGCGGCAGATCGATCTGGTCGAGGACGGGGAGCAGGTCATACAGGAGACCCGGCTTTTCGATACGGTCAAGGGCGTGACCCGCTCCATGCGCGGCAAGGAGGAGGCTCACGACTATCGCTATTTTCCCGATCCGGATCTTTTGCCCCTGATCATCGAGGAAGAGTGGATGGACAAGTGGCGGGCCGAGCTGCCGGAGTTGCCCGAGGCCCGCTGTCTTCGTTTCCAGGATGTTTTGGGGCTGCCCGTTTACGACGCCCAGGTGCTGACGGCGGAAAAAGAGGTGGCCGACTATTTTGAGACCGCGCTTGCGACCCACAACGAGCCCAAGAAGATCTCGAACTGGGTCATGGGCGAGGTTTTGCGCGAGCTGAACGACCGCGGCGTGACGCTGGACGGATGCAAGCTTCGGCCGGAGGATCTGGCCGGGCTGGTCAAGCTTGTCGATGACGGCGTGATAAGCGGCAGCATGGCCAAGGGCGTGTTCAAGGAACTTTTCGAGACCGGCGGCGATCCCGAGGCCTACGTCAAGGCCAAGGGCCTGGTGCAGATTTCGGACACTTCGGCCATCGAAGGCCTGGTCGACGAGGTTCTGGCCGAGAATCCGTCGGAAGTTGAGCGGTACAAGGGCGGTGACAAGAAGCTGACCGGCTTCTTTGTCGGCCAGGTCATGAAGAAATCCAAGGGCAAGGCCAACCCGGGGCTGGTCAATCAGCTCCTGGCCAAGAAGATGGGCTAGGCGGAATCGAAAGGCTTCACAAAAAAACGAAACGGGCGGCTCAAGGGTCGCCCGTTTGCGTTTGAGCGCAAGGGCGCTGCAATTCTCCCTTCGTCATCATGCTATTGCCGCAAAGTGTCCCCAGATAGGTAGGCGGGATGGACCAAACCATTTTCCTGCACCTGTCCGCAAGAATGACATCCCCCGCCAGCACCTCAAGACCCGCTGTCGGCATGGCCCTCGGCCTCGTCGGCTGTCTGACTGAGCCAGGCATCGTTTGCTGAATCGCAGCCTGGTGCGTCGCCCTGATTGCCCGCCCTGCAGGCTGCGATTCAACTCTACGAGGCCGGTGAAGGAGTTCCGGCGGGGCCGAGGGCCGTGCCGACAGTGGGTCGCGGGCCGCACATCGCGGAATCTCCCGGCCTCCTATCTCTGCATGAGCGCCGCGGTCAGTTGCACGGCTTTTACCATGTCGTCGATCCGGATGAACTCGTCCGTGGTGTGCACCCGGTTCATGCCGATACCAAGGTTGATGCAGGACAGGCCCTGGCCGGAGAAGATGTTGGCGTCGCTGCCGCCACCCGTGCCCTTGACCGCGGCGATGAGGTTCAGATCGTTGCAGGCATGCAGGGCGCGATGCAGGAGTTTGCTGTCGGCGGGGACGTCCATGGCAGGGTAGGAGATTTCATGGCTGAAATCGAAGTTTCCGCCCGCTTCCTGGGCCGCTTCGACGCAACACAGGCGCATGTGTTCGATCTGGGCCATGAGCCTTGCGTTGCTCTGTGCCCGGGCCTCTCCGGTCAGGGTCACGCTGTCCGGGACGATGTTCGTCTGTCCGCCGCCCTCGATGCGTCCGAGATTGGCTACGGTCTCCTCGTCGATGCGCAGAAGCTTCATGCGGCTGATCGCATTGGCTGCCATCTGGATGGCGCTGATCCCTTTTTCAGGCTCGATGCCGGCATGGGCCGAGCGCCCATGGAAGGTTATGGTCATGCCGGCCTTGGATGGCGCGCGGACAATGATGGTGCCGACGTCCCCGCTCGAATCGAGGACCACGACCTCCCGGGCCTTGACCCGTGAAAAGTCCATGTGCTTGGCCCCAAACATCCCGGACTCTTCACAGACCGTGAACAGCAGGAAAAGTTCGGGGTGGGGGATGCCGTCCTCCTCAAGATGGAAGAGGGCTTCAAGAATGGCGCTGATGCCGGCCTTGTCGTCGCCGCCGAGGACCGTGTTCGAGGCGGAGCGGATGATTCCGTCGGTCAGGACGGGTTCAACGCCCAGGCAGGGATCCACGCAGTCCATGTGTGCCGAGAACGCCATGGCGTCGCCGGGGCCGGTGGCGGGCACGCGGACAATGACGTTGCCTGAGTTGCCGCCGAAAAAAGTGCCCGCGTTGTCGACGTGGACGTCATAGCCCCGGGCACGGAGCAGGGCGCACAGATGGTCGGTCACGGGTTTCTCCTGTCCGGAGGGACTGTCGAGGCGGACCAGGTCGAAAAATGTGTTTATCAGTCGATCTTTATTTATCATGGGGATGCGGTTCCTTGTGGATGGGAGTTGCCGGGATCATTGCTTTTTGAGTAGAAAAGGTCAACAATTCAGAAACGACGCGGCACTGGCCTGGCAATGTCCGCCCTCAATTTCGCTTCGCGAAACCATATGGACTGTCGGCGGAAAATTCAATGAAACAGGGAGCATTCATGCAAAGAGAGAATATGGTTGAAACACACAGTACATTCATGGGCTATCTGCTCTGGGTTTTCGGATTCACCGGCGCGCACCGTTTTTATTATGGACGCCCCATTTCCGGGACGATCTATTTTTTCACCCTGGGCCTTCTTTTCATCGGCTGGATCGTGGACCTTTTTCTGATCCCGTCCATGGAACGCTCGGCCGCGCTGCGTTTTCGGCCCGGACGCATCGATTATTCCCTGGCCTGGATTCTGCTCACCTTTCTTGGTGTTCTGGGCGTGCACCGCATGTACATGGGCAAGTGGGTTACGGGTGTCCTGTACATGCTGACCGGAGGATTCTTTCTGATTGGGTACATCTATGATTTCTGGACATTGAACGATCAGATCACGGTCCTGAACGCCTCCAACGGCTAGCAGCCTGTCCCGAAACGACGATCTGAGCCATCACTGCTAAAAGGGTCCAGGCCCGAAGCGTAGGTAATGATACGTTTCAGGCCTGGATTTTCTTTGTTCCTCGACTTCTCCATTGTTTGCCGGCCGGGCAGTTGCAACTTTCAATAGCCGGTGGGGAAGTGCGGGCGTTTCTAGTTCCGTCTTGTCGGGGCGGTGCTCGAAAACCATTTGCGGGCCAGGGCATCGAGTTTTCCTTCAGCCTGAAGATCCCGTAGCGCCCCGTTTATTCTACTGAGCAATTCGGGGTGGCCCTTACGGAGCGCGATGGCGACATCGGAGCCAGGGTCCGGATTGATGAGCGTCCGGATTTCAAGCCCCCTCAGGGCGGCCAGGTATTTGCCGACTTCAAGCGGCATGATGGCGGCCGCTGTTTCTCCGCGAGCCAGCAGGTCCATGGACTCTTCCTTGCTCCCGGTCTGCATGATGCGGATTTTCTGATGGATGCCCACTTCTTTCCAGCGCAATTCCACAAAGGAATGCCTGTCTCCGGTTATGACGAGCCCGAACAGGTCCTCGACCCTGGACACGGTGCTGTTTGCCAGGACAAAGACCACGTCGTGGCGCGTGGCGTAGGGTGTGGAGAACTCGAAATATCCGTGGCGGAAAGCGTTGACCTCCATGCCCACGACCATGTCGATCCGGTCGAAGAGGAGCATGTTTATGACATCGTCCCACTTGCCCTGCTTAAAACGGGCCGCAACCCCAAGCCGGGCACAGACTGCCTTTGCAACGTCCACATCGAATCCGGCAGGTTCGTCATCAATGGCGAACTGATACGGCGGGAACCCGATCGCGACGCCGCAGGTCAGCGATTCCTGGGCCAGTCCGGAAACGGAGCCCAGACAAATGATCAGGACGAGAGATGATAAAATTCGAATCATGGGGACTCCACGGGAATTGAGGGGCGTCATTGCGAGTATCTACCCAATCCTCCGTGGTTGAACAAGGCCGGGATGCAAACTTTTACGGTCTGTCGTCGGCAATCCTGGCGCCCGGAAATGAGAAACCCGGCCGGGCCGGGTTTGTGTCCTAGTTCTGATCGGGATTGAGTATCTTCTTGTCGAGCGCGAAGACCGCTCCAATGAGCAGCAGGACGAACACGATGAAGGAGAAGAATCCGAACCCTCCGGACGAAGGGGCTTCAGCCGCCTCGCCGTGGCCTTCAGCCTTGGCCTTTTCCACGGCGGGTTCCGTATGGGCGGCGTCGGCAGGCTCCGCATGGGCCGGTTCCGCGTGAGCCGGTTCCGCATGGGCGACGACATCTTTTGCGGGCTCGGCGTGCATGGCGGCGTCGGCGTGGGCCGGGGGCGTCACTCCACCCAGAAGCTCGGTCTGACGTGGATGAGTGCCCAGAATGTTCACCTTGCCGGTCAGGATGTCGTACACGGCCCCAACCACCACGACGCGGCCGTCTTTGGCGCGGTCGGCGATGGCGTGGCTCTTGCCCAGGAGATCTTCGATGGCTTGCCAGACATTGGCTTCAATGGCCTTGACGATGAGTTCGGGTGTGTCGGCGTCGGGGTGCTCGTGGCGGGCCTTTTCCACCGCAGGCACGATGTTGTCCACCAGGGCGGGGATGCTGCCATGGACCTCGGCTCCGGTGGTCACGGCCGTGACGGCGCCGCAATAGGTGTGCCCGAGCACCATCAGCACCGGTGTGCCGAGGTGATCCACTCCATATTCGGCGGACCCGATTTCATCGGTGTCGGCCACGTTGCCGGCCACCTTGATGACGAACAAATCTCCGACGCCCTGATCAAAAAGAATTTCAACGGGGACTCTCGAATCCGAGCAGGCGATGACCGTCGCGAAGGGGGCCTGTCCCTCAGTGGTGGTCAGCAGGCGTCTGGAAAAACTGGTGTTGGGGTGGGTCGATTGGCCCAGGGCGAAGCGCAGGTTGCCCTCGGTAAGCATCTTGAGCCCTGTATCGGGACTTACGGGGTGGACGCCGGGAGCTGACGCCATGGCCGCAAACGGAGCAAGGACGAGCAGAAATGCCAGGACAAAACGTTTGATGTACATGTTGAACCCCTGATTGAATGTTTGAGGTGAGCAGCCTTGGCTGCGATCTTGTGCGTGAATGATGCGTGACTGATGCTTGAGAAAAGGTTCTCGATTTTAGCGCAGCTTCCGGTGCATTTCAAGGAGTGTTGCGGGGAAAAAGTCTCTTTTGCCGGGGGAGACGCAACTGGGCCGGCAATCAAAAAAGCGGCGCAAGGCCGAAGCCATGCGCCGCTTGCAAACGGAGTTTAAGTGCCCGCGCGACTAGGCTTTGAGCACGGTCTTGTCCATGAACACGATCACACCGATAAGGGCAGCGATGAATACCAGGACAAGCATGAAACCCGAACCTCCGGATTCCTGTCCGGCCTGGGCGTCCTCGGCGGGTGCGGCGTGTGCGGCTTCGGCGGGAGCAGCGTGGTTTTCCGTCTGTGCGGCGTCTTCCTGCACCACGGCTTCATGGGTTTCGGTGGCGGCCTTTTCTTCCGTCACGGCCGCCTGCGGTTCGGTCGCGGCTTCTGTTTCGGGAGCGACTTCTGAAGCGGGTTCAGCCGCCCCTTCGGTCTCGGTTCCGGAAGGCTGCGAGAGCAGGTACTGTCCGACCAGAATCTGCAGTTCGGGGTGAGCGCCCAGGACCTTGACGGCTCCGCTCTGCGCGTCGACCGTGGCTCCCACGGCTGAAATCTGGCCCTTCAGCACCGCATGGATCAGGTCGGGAGAAGCCACCAGCGTATTGGCATAAACCGTCCACACCGCGTCTTCGGTCAGTCCGAGAACAACGACCAGGGGCGCGGTGAGATCCACAGCCTGCACGGCAATGCCGGTCGTGGGTCCAAAGCCGCCTTCGGGCTTGACCACGGCGAGCTGTGATTCGCTGAGGCCGAAGAGTTCGGTTGCGGGCACGGAAATGGCCGGATCGGCGATGACGATGGCCAGGGGAGCCGGGGCAAGGCTCTGCTCCAGGACGAATTTTTCATTGCCCAGGGACAGGGCCTTGAGGGCAGCCTCGGGAGCGGCGGCCAGAGCGGACACGGCAACGGCACAAAAGAGCACCGTCAGGGAGAGGATTCTTTTCATGTACGGTTTCCTTATGAAATGAAGTTTGTGGTCTCAAAGAGCGCCCAGGTCCGAATCATCCCCGGAGCACAAGCCTTGTTTGTACGCTTCGATGGCGTCCTTGTACGCGCTGGCCAGGACGTCGCTCCCGCAGTACCTGCAGGAGATGCGCGCCACGGCTCACCTGCCCGTGATCCGCGCGGGCTTGCCGCAGATCGGGCAGGTGATGTCGTCGATATCGCGGGAGTTACCCTCGTGCATCATTTTTCCAGCTGCTGGATGCCTTCCACTACCCAGTGCTTTTCGCCGCCGGATTCGTAACGGCTGAAGTGCCATGCCTCGCGAACCTGTTCGGCTGGCGCCGAGGTCGAGTCTTCGCGCAGCATGGTGTCGAAAAGAACCGTGGCGATGGTCTGATTGCCCAGAGTCTTGACTTCAAGAAGAGTGGCTTCGAGAAGCAGGATTTCCGTCTTTCCGGGGTTGGGGTCCGCCGCCGCCTGAGCCTGGATTTCGGCAAAGACGTCCTCGGAGGTGAACTGTCGCAGATCATTCAAGTCGCGGGCGTCCCAGGCCGCCTGAAGACGGGTGTATGCAGCCTTGGCGCCTTGCAGGAAGTCTTCGGCGTCAAATCCTGCCGGGTAATCGGGAGCCGTGGATGCGGCGTGCTGCTGCGAGCTGCGCAGGTTGTCCCATGCACCCCGGTTCATGTCGTGAACCCGGGCAGGTCCTCCTGCGGTCTGCGTTGCCGGTTGGCGGCTGCGCAGAAAACGCATGAGCAGAAAAAGACCTCCGCCGATGAGCAGGATGTCGATAAAAGAGATCCCGGAAAAACCGCCGCCAAAAAAGAGCGAACCGAGCAGGCCGCCCATGAGCATGCCGCCGAGAAGTCCTCCAAACATGCCGCGTCCACCCATGGGAGAGGCTCCGGGTGCTGCCTGTTTCGTTTGCGAGGAAGTGGGCGCCGCGGGTTTTTGATAGCTTTTGGAATAGGACGGCCTGCTCCCGAAAGAGCCACCGCCACCCAGACGTCTTGCTTCGGCCAGGTCAGGCATGGTCAGCAAGACAATTCCAAGGCTGAGAATGATGGCTCCCAAGAATGAGAATTTTGTCACAAGTCCTCCTTGATGAGTTTGATCCTGTAACCGATATGGGCACGGGATGGAAACTGGAAACATGAATGCGCGTTATTGGTGATTATAATGATCCGATGAGGATGGGGAAGGGTTGTGCGCGCGGAAGAACAACTCCAAATGTAAAAAAAAAGGCAGGAGCGAAAAAATTCGCACCTGCCAGGGAAGCCGGGTACCCGAAAACAACTGTTACCGCTGCTTCCTTTCGGACCTGACGGGGTTGGCAGCGTTTCCGCCACCCGGCTTCCCTTTCATTTTTCAATAAATGGCGGAGAGGAGAGGATTCGAACCTCCGGTACCCGTTGAGGTACACACACTTTCCAGGCGTGCGCCTTAAACCAGACTCGGCCACCTCTCCGCGATCGGGAAAAACGTCTCTATGTCAGAGGACTTTGTTTGGCAAGGGAAAAATTGTCCGAAATCAAAATTTAAGATCGATCACGGCTTTTGGGTCTGATTTTATCTTGCCGTTGACAATCTTCAGAGTGAAAGCATATTTTAAATGCAAAGTGATGTCATAAATGGAGGCAAAGATGAAGACATTGAGTATTCGCGGTGTGGATGAGGATTTGTCCAAACGTATCAAGGTTGCTGCCAAGAAAGAGGACAAGAGCGTCAATAATTTTGTGCTGGACACCCTGCGCAAGCAGTTGGGCATGGGTAAGGAGAGGCGATTTTCGAGGGAATGGGACGATCTGGACAGCCTCTTTGGCGTCTGGAGCGCCGAGGAATACGCGGCCATTCAAGGCAGGATCGACACACAGCGACAGATCGACGAAGAGCTTTGGGCATGAACAGGATGCTCATCGATACCAACATCTATTCCGGTGCCCTTCGCGGCGATCAGGAGATAGTAGGCGCTTTACGGCAGGCGGAGCACATCGGCTTGAGCGTTATATCCATGGGAGAACTCTTTTCCGGCTTCAAAGGGGGCACGCGGGAAGACGAAAACAAAAGGGAGCTTGGGATATTTCTCGATTCTCCCCGAGTGGCCCTGTATCCCGTCGATGTCTACACGGCTCAACATTATTGTGCCATCCTCAACCAATTGCGTCGCAGCGGGACGCCCATACCCACTAACGACATTTGGATCGCGGCGACGGCTGCCCAGCATGGGCTTCCCCTGTACACGCGGGACAGTCATTTTTCAAAAATCGAAGGGCTGCTGTTGCGCTAAACCATCTTTTTGGACGTTTCTAGCCGTCATGATCGTTCCGTTGTGTTCTTACGAAAAGATGGACCGTTTGTTGGAGATCTTCACAGTTGTCCTTTCACCCAGGCCTGGATCTGGGCGGCGGGCATGGCTCCGGCCGTGCGAGCGGTTTCCCTGCCCTGCCGGAAGAGGACCAGACTCGGAACGGACTGGATGTTGAAGCGGGCAGGAACGGTGCGCTGGGCCTCGGTGTCCATCTTGGCCAGGATCACCTGCCCCTGGAGGGCTGCGGCAGCCTGGCTAAAGGCCGGAGTCATCATCTTGCACGGCCCGCACCACGGAGCCCAGAAATCGACCAGCACGGGCAGGGTGGAGCGGGTGATGAAGCGCTCGAAGGTCTGGTCCGTGAGTTCCACTGGGTTTACGGGCAGGAGGGACGTGGCGCACTTGGCGCAGACGGGGTTCTGGCGGATGCGTTCGGTGAGAACGGCGTTGACGGTCTGGCAGTTCGGGCAGACGGCATGTATTTTTTCCATGAGTGTGGCCTCCGGTTTGTGGTGAGGATGAGAACTAACAGGGAATAAACATCCGGCTGCGATGGGCAAGGTGGCAGGAAGAAATGCGAATGACACGTGATGCCACAACGTCATCCTCGTGAAGGCGAAAGCCCACGATTCTCTCAAGATTCGAGCTGCCGTTGCGGCACGCGGCCCGTTGTCGGCATGCCCCTCGGCCCCGCCGGAACTCCTTCTCCGGCCTCGTAGAGTTGAATCGTTGCGTGCAGGACGGAAAATTCAGGCCGTGCAACAGGCAACGATTCAACAAACGATGCCTGGCTCAGTCAGACAGCCGACGAGGCCGAGTGCCATACCGACAACGGGCCTTGAGGCGTTGGTGTGCATTAGTTCGATGATGAGCTGCTGAAAGATGGATTCCGCGCTGTTGCCCGACATGGCCCGCCTTCGCGGGAATGACCTGGAGATATGCGGGAATTACATGGATCTGTGCGGGATTCCGCTGTGTCCATGCAAACTGGACAGAACGCATATTTGTCGGGACCAATAGGCGTCATTCCCGCGAAGACGGGAATCCATTTTTTCTCTTTGGACCACGCATGTCGAACCGTGAATGACGCTGCCACTCGGCGGCAGGCAAAGAGTCAAACGAAAGCCAACAAAAAACCCCTTCGCGGGAAGGGGTTGGTGTCAGTAGCGGGGCAGTCAGGCTCAGATGCCCATGATGTTGTAGCCCGAATCCACGTAAATGACTTCGCCGGTAATGGCGCGGCAGGGTGCGGGTACTTGCTGGTTCATGAATGTCGGTACGTACAGGGATGGTTTAGTTGAGTGATCGGCGCAGCATTTCTTCCGTGACCCTGTCTGGAATTCTCCAGTGGGAATAAAAGTTTCGTCGGTGGAGATAGCGTGCGTTTGTGTCCAACTCGGAATCGGAAATTCTAAGGGATGATGCGTAGGACGCTTCCAGAATGTCGAAAAAAATGTCCGGGCGATTGGGGCCGAGCAAAAATTTTGGAGAATGAAATTCAACGACGGGAAATGAATCCGTGTTCAATGAAGTTATTCCGAGAGTCATTGTTTGCAAAGAATTGTTGTCAAGGTAATAGAAGCTCAGTAGCGATCCGGGGGTGTTAATATGCATGTCCTCAAATTTTTTGCGGACATCTGATGTTTCAAACAAGTGGCTGAGGCGTTCCACATTGATTTCAAGGGGCTGCATTGAGCTTAGCAAAAACGTGTCCGTCCCAGACATCCAGAGGTGTACATAGGGAAAGACGCTTTGCAGGGATTTTATGATCAGTTTAAAATGTGAACTGTCCATGTTGTAATACGGAATCCACTGGCACAGGATGCCACCTTCATTGAGCTTGTTCCCGGCTATACGAAAAAAATCCGCAGTGAAGAGGTTGGCGTTGCCCGTCTGCCAGGGATTCGAAGGCTCTGAAATGATCATGTCGTATTTTTTAGGCATGGAAGAGAGCCACGTGCGACCATCGAGAATCCGAATTGTGGATCGGGGATCGTTAAAAACGCGATCGTTCAGCGCGGAGAAAAAACCGGCAGCTTCAACGACTTCCGGAGAGATCTCAATGCTTTCGACGGAGTTCACGGGAAGATCGAGTACACATGCCGAGGTGATGCCTGTTCCTAGACCAATGACAAGGGCGTCTGCGGTGTTTCGTGCGTATAAGTACGGCAGGTAGCCCAAAAGCATCTGCGTGGTATTGTCACCTTCGCTGGATCCGTCCGTCTTGCCGTTGACTCTCAGGAACCTGTGCCCAAGCGAGGACTCAAGAACTGCAACGCTTGCGGATCCTTCCTTGTAGAAAATCAGATCGTAGTTCTTCATTTCCCGTTCCAGAGCGCTTTCGGAGTCAAAGAACTTCGAATAGACATAGACGCCCGAGTTCATTTTTGTTGCGTCCCAGGTGGTGAAGAAGACCGGGGCGGTCAGGGCTATGAGGAAGATGAAGCCTGCGAAAACCTTGCGGAAAGAAGTCTGGGGTTTGGTGCCGAGGAGGACCACTGCCGCGCCGCCCAGAGCCAGGCTGGCCGCGATGATAAGGCAGCGTTCCGATCCTACCAGCGGTATGATGATAAAACCAGCTACCAAGGCTCCGCAAATGCTCCCAGCCGTGTTCCAGATATAGGCGATGGATGTTGACACACCGGTGCTTACGGACTGGTTTTGCCTGGAACGTGTGATGATGTGTAAACAGAGGGGGAAAGTCGCTCCTCCGATGAAAGTTGGAAGGAACATGAGCGCGGCGCAGGCCAGGAATTCCTTGGCCACGACCATGTGCCACTGAGCCTGCATGTCGCCAAAAATGGTGACGAACCACGCGGGCAGAAAGCCAATGACTGGTGTGATGGCCAAAATGGTCAAACCGTCGAGGATGAGCAGGCCAGCAAGAAATCTGGTGGAGCAATAGGGAAGCAGGTATCTTGCCGCAAAATAACATCCGGCCGAAAGACCGATGAGATAGGCTGTGAGCATGGTCGAAAAGGCGTAAACCGAAGTCCCGAAGACCAGAACAAGGGCGTGACTCCATGCGTTTTCGAGCAGCATTCCAATTGTCCCGATGAGAAAAAGAATGAAAATCGGAAGTGCAAAAGGGATCAAGGCGGCATCATCAAGACGATCTTTTCGTGTTTCGACTTTTTTCTTTTTATTTGAAGTCGCCAGAGGCTTCTCAGCACTTTCCATGAACGTGTCGCGTAGCAGGAAGATGCATGCCAGCCCTACCATCACATTTAAAATCGCCGCGAAATATATGGTCCAGTTGAGTCCGTAGTACGGTATCGCAAGAAACGCGCTGGAGAACGAGCCAAGAGCCGCTCCGAATGTGTTGATGGCGTACAGAATTCCAATGCGTGACCCGGCCTTGCCTGCATCCTTTTCGATATACTGCGCGAGCACTGGCAAGGTCGCCCCCATGAGCGACGTTGGAATGATGAGCAATACCAGGGCGATGAGAAATCTGTACAGGGCGAGAGACAGCTGAGAATCATACGACGCCGAAAATATGGCCGCATGGATAGGTTCCATGTTGGAAAGAATGAAGGGGAAGGCGAGTGCGTAACATCCAAGCGCGATTTCCAGCCAACCGTATATAATGCCAAGATTCTTGCCACGCCTGCTCAGTTTCGCTCCGGCATGGCTCCCAAGGGCCAGACCAAGCATAAAGACAGCCAGGACAGTAGAGATGGCCTGATTGGTACTGCCGAAAACAAGGGAGAGCATTCTGGCCCAGACAACCTGATAGGCCAGGGCGCACATGCCCGACAGGAGAAAGGCCAGGATAAGAACGATAATTCTGCTTGTCGGTAGAGCGGTGGAGGAAGATCGCTGCAAAATCATTCAAAGCTCCAGAAATGGCGTGTTTCGGTTTGCGGCAGTCGAAAATGATTATTGGAGTTGAAAAACTCCTGCATAAAAAAACCCCTTCAGCGGGAAGGGGTTGCCAGAGACTTTGGCAGAGGCTCAGATGCCCATGATGTTGTAGCCCGAATCCACGTAAATAACCTCGCCGGTGATGGCGCGGGAGAGGTCCGAGGCCAGGAAGAGGCCGGTCTTGCCCACGTCTTCCTGGACGATGTTGCGGCGCAGGGGGGCGCGTTCCTCGATGGTGGCGAGGATGGTCTTGAAGCCGGAGATGCCGGACGAGGCCAGGGTCTTGAGCGGCCCTGCGCTGATGGCGTTGACACGGATGCCGCGTTCGCCAAGGTCCATGGCCAGGTAGCGCACGCTGCACTCCAGCGCGGCCTTGGCAACGCCCATGATGTTGTAATGGGTTATGACCTTTTCCGCGCCGTAGTAGGTCATGGCCATGACGGAGGCGTTGTCGTTCAGTAGGGGCTCGTAGGCCTTGGAGATGGCCACCAGCGAGTAAGCCGAGATATCCATGGCCAGATGAAAGCCTTCGCGGGAGGTGTCCACATATCGGCCCTTCAGGTCATCACGGTTGGCGAAGGCAACGGAGTGCACCAGGATGTCGAAGTTGCCCCATTTTTCCTTAACCAGCTCTGCGGACTGGGCGATGGCGGCATCGTCGGCCACGTCACACTGAAACAGGAAGTCGCTGCCGAGTTCCTCATGGATGGGCTCGACCCGTTTTTTGAGCGCCTCTCCTGCGTAGCTCAGCGCGATGGAAGCACCGTTGTCCTTGAGCTCCTTGGCAATGGCGTAGGCAATGCTCTTGTCGTTGGCCACGCCAAAAATCAGGGCTTTCTTCCCTTGAACGAGCATGGATTATCTCCAGTTGTGTTTGTGCCTTACGGCAATTGCAAAGGGGACCCAGTCAGCAGTTCAAAAGCTTCCAGGTATTTCTTTTGTGTTTCGGCGATGACCTCGGCGGGCAGCGTCGGAGGCGGCGGGGTTTTGTCCCAGTCGGTTCCGCTCAGCCAATCGCGCAGATACTGCTTGTCGAAACTTGGCTGGGACTGACCGGGGACATACTTGTCCGCGGGCCAGAAGCGGGAGGAATCCGGCGTCATGACTTCGTCGATGAGCAGGATATCCTTTTCATTCAGGCCGAATTCAAACTTGGTATCAGCAATGATGATCCCGCGCGCGGCAGCAAGGTCCCGGCCACGGGAATAGATGGCCAGGGAAAGTTCCTGGATCTTTTTGAGCAATCCCTCGCCAATGCGTGATTTGGCGTCGGCCAGGGTGATGTTTTCATCGTGGGCGCCAAGGTCCGCCTTGGTGGACGGAGTGAAGAGCGGCGTCTCGAGTTTGTCGGAATCCACCAGCCCGGCGGGCAGCTTGTATCCGCAGACCGATCCGGTGGCCTTGTAGTCCTTGAAGCCCGAGCCAGTCAGATAGCCGCGAACGATACATTCGATGGGCAGGGGCTTGGCTTTTCGGACCACGACCGCGCGGCCTTCCAGTTCGTCCCTGTAAGGAGCGAGGGCGGCAGGAAAATCGCGTACATCCGTGGCCAGTAGATGGTTGGAAACCAGGTCCTTGAAGGCTTCCATCCAGTAGAGGGTGATCTGATTGAGAACCACGCCCTTGTAGGGGATGGGCTCGTTCATGATCACGTCAAAGGCGGACATGCGGTCCGTGGTCACGATCAGCAGGGTCTGTAGGTCGATTTCGTAGATATCGCGGACTTTTCCGCGAGAGATGAGCGGAAATTCACGAATTTTTGTTTTGGTAACGATTTTCATGGGTTCTCCAAACGTTGTTCGACGCTACGGGCATGAGCTTCCAGGCCTTCCAGGCGGGCCAGACGGGCCACCTTTGAACCGTGGGTGCCAATGTAGGCCTGGTCTGTGCATATCAGGCTGGTTTTTTTGCAAAAAGTGTCCACCGACAGGGCTGAGGAAAAGCGTGCCGTGGAAAGAGTTGGCAGCACGTGGTTCGGCCCCGCGAAATAATCGCCCACGGGTTCGGGGGTGCTGTGGCCCATGAAAACGGCCCCGGCATTGCGCACCGAACCGATCCAGGCCCAGGGGTCGGCCACGCTCAGTTCGAAATGTTCGGGCGCGAGGCGGTTGATGAGCTCCATGCCCGATTCAAGATCAGGCACATGAATGAGCGCGCTCCACTCGCCAAGGGACTTGGCTGCGATCTCCTGACGCGGAAGCGTGGATAGCTGCAGGGCAAGTTCCTTTTTGACCTCGTCAAGAAGACGGTTGTCCGAAGAAATGAGAATGCTTGAAGCCAGCGGATCATGCTCTGCCTGGGAAAGCATGTCGGCGGCCAGCCATTTCGGGTTGGCCGTTGAGTCGGCCAGGATGGCGATTTCGCTGGGTCCTGCGATCATGTCGATGCCGACCTGCCCGACGAGCAGGCGTTTGGCCGTGGTCACAAAGATGTTGCCCGGACCGGCGATGACATCGACCCTCGGGATGGACTCGGTGCCGTAGGCCAGGGCCGCTATGGCCCAGGCGGAACCGCACATGAAAATGGTGTCGATCCCTAGAATGGCGGCGGTGGCCAGAATATATGGGTTGAGTGTCCCATCCTTGCGCGGTGGACTGACCACGCAGATGGTTTTCACGCCCGCGACCTGCGCCGGGATGGCGTTCATGAGCAGGCTCGATATGAGCGGGGTCTCCCCGCCCTGACCGCCGGGCACGTAAAGCCCAGCACGGTCCACGGGCAGCACGAGCTGGCCCAGTGTGGTTCCGGGGACAGGGGTGGTGATCCAGGAGTTCTGCTTCTGGCGTAGATGAAAATCGCGGATATTGGCGGCTGCTTCACGGATGATGGCCGCATCCTCTGCGGGTATCTGTTCCAGGGCGCTGGCAATGTCCTCTTTGGGGACGGCCAGTTGCGTGGACGCAAGGCTGGGGCAGTCAAACCGACGGGTGTACTCGGCAACGGCTTCGTCACCACGGTCACGAACATTGGTGAGGATGTCTCGCACCAGCGGTTCGACATTGTCCTCACCGGCATCACGGCGCGCGAGCCAGGACGTGATGGCGGTCCAGTCATCGGGTGACGTATATTCAAGAAATCTCAAAGGCATGAATGCTCTCGCATGGGTTCTGAAGTATGGTGGTGGGCTGATGAAAGCAGGATTCCCGTTTTCACGGGAATGACAGAAATACGTTCACAGCTTCTTGTCATTCCCGCGAAGGCGGGAATCCATCCACTCTTTCCGGGGAGTCGCTTTGCGCAACACAAAAAGTCTATGCCCCGAACCCCCCAAAAGTCAATTCCTTCATCAGGCGTGAAGTGCCGCCCGTGCAGTTCACCACTGATGAAGGCCTTCTGTAAATAAAAAAGGGCCGGAGTTTTGCGTCTCCGGCCCAAAGTGGCGTCAGGTGTGAAAACCCGAATTAGAACTTGTAAGAGAAGCCGACGGTGGCGAAGTAGGAAGCGTCGAGGTCGTCGTCGTTAGCATCTTCATACAGCTCGCTGGTGCCCTTGAAATAGCCCAGTTCGTTGATGGCAGCGAGGTTTTCATAAATCATGTACTTGTTGACAAAGTACAATTCCCAAGCGCTGTCTTCTTTGGTGAAGAGATTGTTGTAAGTGTCACCGGTTTCATCAAAAGCTTTGGAATCATCGCCGGTACCCCGAGCGTAAGCAATGACTAACTTGTGGGTCAGCTTTTCAACGAAGGTTATGTCGTCAAGAACCAAGCCAACAGTCCACAGGCCGGTTCCATCGCTGCCAACACCCAGGGCATCGGTTGCAAAGGAATCATAAGTGGTGCTGAAAGCGCGCACTCCGCCGATGTAGGGAGTCAGGCCCCAACCTTCAGCCAGAGTAGGCAGGTTGTTGTCTTTGTCTGCATCTTCATCTGCGCCAGTTGCGTAAGTGGTGAACAAGGTGGCGGTCAGCATGTCCATCTTGTAAGAAGCAGCCAGAGCTGCGTACCAGCCTTTGCTGGTGTAGTCGTCATTTTCTGCTTCGGCATCAAGTTCGCCATAGATCAAGTCGGCAGCAAAAGTCAACGGATCAAACATGGTCAGTTCGGCATTGGCACCGAGAACCCATACAGTCGCGTCATCAGTCCAGCCGGGCTTGGTGGTTTCAGAAACGGAAACTTTGACACCGTCGATCTCGTAAGAACCAGAATCAACCTCATTGCCATATCCGGAATTCTGGCCGATCCATGCATACCCAAAGTAGGGCGTTACACTGAATCCGTCCAAGGTGATGGGAGCGGCCAAGAAGGCCATGTCGATATCGTCCTTGTCAGAGAATGCAGCGTCATTCCAATCCGTTCCATTAAAGCTGCTGGAAACAGAGGAAGTATTGTAGTTTTTGTCGACACCGCGGGTGTAACCAACAGTCAGGCCAAACATGTCATTGATGGGAGCGCTCACAACCAGAGCGGCTGCGTCGTCTTCAAAGACAGGGTTACCGAAAACGCTAGGCAGGGCAACATACTGCAGACCGGCTTTGACGTTGATGGCGGTATCCGGGAAGTTGAAGTCTATGTAAGCGTGCTTGACTTCGATATTGCCTTTGCCGTCGGTGCCCCAATCAGCAGCAGTGCCGTCGCCCCAAACGTTGTCAATTTCCAGGCCCAAAACGGCCTTCAGGTTCTCGTTGGCAACATAGGTGAAGTAGGTGCGCATGCGCTGGGTGGTCATGTAGTTGTCACCATCCGCAACATCGGAATCGTGATCCATCAGGTTGGCTGACCACATTCCGTAAACATCCAAGTTTCCTTTCACCTTCAGTTCGGTGGCGGAAACCGTGGTGGCTACGCCGAACAGCATGGCTGCCAGCAGAGCTACGAGTGCAAAACGTTTCATGTTCTTTCTCCTTTTGCATTAAAAAAAAATCATCTGACGCCTGGAGAGTGACTACGATAGCTTCTGTCCAAAAAGCAAGCCTTTTTTGAGCCTTTTGGGCTAAAAGTATAATTTTTTTTACTGTACAGTTTTTTGGTCTTCCGCCCCGGTCTGGGAAAGATCAAGTGGATAGGCCACAACCATTGTCTTTTTCCGGGACGTGCCGGCCATGCCTGTATGCGTATTGATATTGACTACCAGATCCAGCAACCCGTCGTTGTCAAAATCGGTCAGGGCGTAGTCCGAAACCGTACCCTTGATGCGAGCCGTCTTCCACTGCAGGCTCATGCCTACTCCATCCCAGTAAAGGGCGTGGATTTCACCCTGGGGGTAGTCGCGGTAATTGGAAAAGAACTGCGCCGAAACTGAAATATTGCGGCTGATGATCATCTCGAAGCGGTTGTCTTTATCAAGGTTGGTCGGAATGGCGCGCAGCGGGATGTAGACCATGTCCTGAGGGGCTTGTTTGCCATCGGGAGCCTTTAAACCTAATGCGGCAGAATGGTATTCTATGCCCAGATTGGAGCCAGCGTAGGTTTCATCCGTCACGGTCAGCAATGCCCCGGAGGAGCTGAAGACGCGCATGCGGTCGTAATCATCAATCATAATGATCTGGTAGTCGCTTTCATGGGGGAGGAACGTCACGTTGAAAACATTTCCGCCCATGGGCAGGCTGATTGCCGGACCCAGTTCGTATTTGCCCACGGTTTTGATCATCTGATGGATTGTGCTCTCCATATATTTGATCTTGCCGACACCTTGCCCAACAAGGGTAGGAGTGAAAGCCGGGGGCATGTTCAAGACGCCAAGAAAATAGGGGATGAAGTCTTGCTGAATGGAGAATTTGTTATTTTCGAACTCAACGATGAGCGACTTTGGATCTTTGCCTATGGCTGCGGCGATGACAAGTTCCACGCGGCCGTCGCGGTTCAGATCTATGCTATTAAGACGGACATAATTGCGGCCGTTGGGCAGATTCATCTCTGCGACTTGCCGCATCTGACCTTCGGCAACCTTGTATGCGATGATTGAAGAGGATGTCATCAGGAACACTTCATTCTGTCCATCCCCGTCCCCATCACACACCACCATCCCGCGCGAAGCGAACGGCAGGGTCTGGCTGCGCCAGCGGCCCATGGAGGTGTCGGCGTCTTCGTACTTGAGGGACGGGTTGGCGTAGGCCGTGCCTGCCTTGGTTTCGTTGACGATGAGGGCTTCGTTCATGGGGGTGACCACGGGCTGGGCCTTGGCCACGGCCGTTTCGGGCTTGCCGAAGACCTGGGTGTTGATGTCCTGGGCGACCGTTTCGAGGGTCGGGATGACCTTGCTCAGCTGCGTCTGCGTGGGGCGGGGCTGGTTTGTGCCCGTGGGGTCCACGGTGTTGACGTCCAGGCTGCATTCCTGACCCATGACGGTCAGCGATCCCCAGACCAGATAGTCGACGCCCAGCGCCTGGCGGATCTTTTCGGCCGCGCCGGAATCCGCGGGCAGTTTGGTCACGGTCTTTTTGACTGTCCCTGCATCAAGGGGAGTGAAATTTTCGGGCCAGGTCAGGCGTGTGGTCAGCATGCTCTGAATGCCCTGGCTCAAATATTGATACTCCTGCGGTCCATGCACCCCAAAGGGCAGCACCGCGAAGGTCTTGGCCTCCTGGGCCAGGGCCGGGGCGGCGCAAAGAAGCAGGACGGCGAGGTTGATGAGAAGTCTCTTGAACATTGTCTCCTCCGGGAATACAGATTTCGGACTTTGTCGGTTGAATGGCTAACAATAAAGTGGTTCTTCATGGTAAGGAATCCGGGGAATGTCAACAACTGCGGTGGATGCGACGGGTTGGGTTCGGCGTCATTCCCGCGCACGTTTGCCCGGCATGGGTAGGCGGGAATCCATGATTTTGTTTTTCATCGCATCTTAACAATAACAATAGAGGTATCCATGATCTCAAGACGCGATCTTCTCTTCGGCATGGCCCGGCGCCTGCGCGAATCGGGCGGGGACAAACCCGTTTCCGGCATCGGCGCGGACATTGGCGCCGCCGATGCAGCCTATGTGCGCAAGGACTTTGGCGTCGCCCGAGACCTGTATAAGGAAGTGCTCAAGGAGAACCGCGCCCACAAGGAGGCCAGGATCAGGCAGGGCATGTGCCATTACCATCTGGGCGAATACGTGCAGGCCAAGGATCATCTGCTCATGGTCTGCAAGCAGCATCCCGGTGAATACCTGGCCTGTCTGTATCTGGGTCTGGCCTATGCCCGGCGCGAACAGCTGGAAAAGTGCATGGAGGTCTGGAAGGGCTTCGTGGACCGCGACCACATCGCCGTCATGCGGGAAATCAACGTGCATCGAGCCCTTTTTGAGACCGGTGAACCCTTGACCGGAGTGGACGTGGCCGAGGCCGTGGAAAAGGCGCTGTCGCAAGCGTAGCGCTTTCATCCTGCCCCTTTTTTGCCCTGAGCCCGTTTTTTTTTTCGGCTGGTCCGGCAAGAACTTTTTTGTGGGTGGGAGATGCTTTTTTGCGTGTCCAAGGTTTTTGCTCTAAAGACCGGGGCAAAACGCCCCGCCCGTCCCTTTCTTTTGATATTTCATCCATGATTCTAGATGATTTGCTTGTCGGATTTCCCGCTTGGGGCGAAATGTCCCTGCGGGGCGAAACGCCCCGGTTTTGGGCGAAAAATCGCTTTGTGGCCGGTTCCGGCCCTCTTCATTGATGGATTCTCCCGTAGCCTGTTTTTACAGCACTCCATAAAATCAGTCAGTTGCAAAGATTGTTCGGGTCCGGTCTCGTCTGGTCAAAGACAAAAGCCGACGCGTGTTGGCATACGCGTTGCTTTGTGGGTATTGAACCAGAAGGAGGCTTGCTTGCCGATCAGGCGTACAGGCCCGTCAAGGAGGACTGAGTGACCGACGCCAATATCTTGCTTGTCGACGACGATGCGCAGTTCATCGAAATCATGAAGAAACGCCTGACCATGCGGCGCATGGAAGTGTTTCACGCAAGCAGCGGCGAAGAGGCCATGCAGAAGCTTGCGATGCACGGCGAAATCGAGGTTGTAATCCTTGACGTGAAGCTGCCCGGGCGCAGCGGCATCGAGATGCTGCAGCTCATCAAGCAGCAATTTCCTCTGGTGGAAGTGATCATGCTGACCGGGCACGCCACCGTGGAATCGGCCATCGACGGCATGAGGCTGGGGGCTTCGGATTATCTGATGAAGCCCTGCGCCATTGATGTGCTGGTTGAAAAGGTCAGGGAAGCGGTGGAGAAGAAGCGCAGGCATGAAGAAAAGATAGTCGACGCACGGGTCCGGGAGATCGCCAGTCGCCGAACGTAGCGGCGATCAAAATGGAGCGCTCATGGCTGATAGCATCCTTCTTGTCGACGATGAGACGCAGTTTCTGGTCACCATGGCCAAACGTCTGCGCAAAAGAGGGTTTTTCGTCCGGGAAGCCGGCAGCGGCCAGGAAGGTTTGCGAGCGCTGGAGATGGAACCCGCCGATGTGGTGGTCCTTGATGTCGGCATGCCGGACATGGACGGCATCCAGGTTCTGCGGGCGATCAAATTGCGTTTTCCGCAGGTGCAGGTGCTCATGCTGACAGGGCACGCCGACATGGAGGTCGCCATTTCGGGCATGGCCATGGGCGCGTTCGACTATCTGATGAAGCCGGTGGAACTTGATGTCCTGGTCGGCAAAATCCGGGAGGCCAGTTCCCGGAGCAGGAAAGCGGGTGAGAGGCGCGGGTTGGATTAAGCCACCTGCACAGGGGAACATGGTCCTGTATACACAAGATTACGAGGAGGCGGTAACGCGTATGGGATTCTTTAAAGATTGGGGATCATTCATGGTGGAGGGCTCACGGTCCTTTGCCCGGTGGGAAGTGGAAAACGCCCGGATCATCCTGGGTGACAAGAAGCGGATCTGGCTGCTCTGCCTCATGCTCATCCCTGCATTGCTTGGCGGATGGGCCTATGCCGATGAAATCGGCCAGGCCTTGCCGACAGTGATCGGAGGCAAGGAAGCCTACAGTCCGTCCTTTTACAGCCTTTATATTTTCTTCGTGTCGATTTTCGTCGGCGTGGGCGCGGGCCTCATTTCGGGCTGTATCGGCGCGGGCGGCGGCTTCATCATCGCACCGGCGCTCATGAGCGCGGGCGTCAAGGGCATTCTGGCCGTCGGCACGGACCTCTTTCACATCTTCGCCAAGGCCATCATGGGCAGCGTCCTGCATCGCAAGATGGGCAACGTGTCCGTACCCCTGGCCTTCGTTTTTCTGATCGGCGCCATCATCGGCACGACCGTGGGCGCGGGCATCAACCGTGCGCTCTACAATGTGAACCCGGTTTTGAGCGACGCCTTCATCACCACCGTGTACACGGTCATGCTCGGTTTCCTGGGCTTTTACGGCATGTACGACTACTTCAGCGCCAAGAAGGCCGGCCATTCCGGCGGCGCGCATGATACCAGCGAAGGCGCCGGAATGACCGGCATCGCCAAGAAACTGCAGTCCGTGAACCTGCCGCCCATGGTCTCCTTCGACCAGGGTCTCATCCCCGGCGGGCGCAAGATCTCCTGGATCTTCCTGGTTCTGTCCGGCATCCTGGTCGGCATGGCCGCGGGCATCATGGGCGTCGGCGGCGGCTTCCTGACCTTCCCGATCTTTGTCTACATCCTGGGTGTCTCCTCGCTCACCACCGTCGGCACGGACATCTTCCAGATCGTGTTCACGGCCGGTTACGGCGCCATCACCCAGTACGCCATCTACGGCTTCATATTCTACACCCTGGCCATGGGCATGCTGCTCGGTTCCCTGATCGGCATCCAGGTCGGCGCGCTGGTGACCAAGGTCGTGCCCGGTATCACCATCCGCGGCTTCTTCGCTCTTTCGGTCATGGCCGGTTTCGTGAACCGGTTCTTCGCACTGCCCAAAAAGATGGTCGCCATGGGCTATCTGCCCGAGTCGCTGGCAGGTTTCACCAAGGGCATGGACACGGTGGGCATGTACCTGTTCTTCATCGTCATTGCCCTGTTCGGCATCTGGGTATTCGGGGCATTTTTCAAGAATATCAAGACTCTGAAGTATGAGGACTGATGCTATGATTCATAACAAAAAGGAATTCACCGGGGGAATTGTCCTGATCGTGGCCTTCTTCGTAGTCCTTATCGCGATGTTCCAGCCCATTTTCGACGGGCACAACGCCATGGGATATCTGGACAATCTGTATAACTCCATCTCCAAGGGTTCGGCCTACTATGTGGACAACCTGAAGGAAGAGGCCAAGACCGTGTCCGGCTATCAGGTCAACGTGACCATGAAGATGGAAAACGAGACGCAGGCCGCCGACAGCGTCGCACTGATCACCGCCACCGGAGCAACGGCGACGGCTGAAGGAAAGGACCTGACCATAGCCGGCGATTATTTCGCCATCCTGAGCGCCATCCTTGATGATGCGGACCGCATGTATCACAACGACGGCGCGGCGCTCAAGGCCAAGTATCCGGCGTTCCAGTCCAAGGATGATCGCCAGGCGCTCTACAACTGGAGCACGATCCTGGCCGGTTTCGACAAGGAACTGAAGGAACAGAAGGCGTTCGCCGAAGCCAAGGTGGCCTTCAACATCAATTCCAAGGTCGTGGAGACCGCCTACAACTACTACAGCGTGGTGCCCGAGCAGATCAGGGACAAGGCCGGGATCGTCATCTTCTCCCTGGTTTTCTACGTCGTCTACACCATGTGGTACGGCTTCGGCATCCTCTTCATCTTCGAAGGCTGGGGCCTGAAGATCAGCGGTCATTGATCGTAAATCCATCGCAGGGCCTGGCCCTGCAAGAGAACCATCACCGTCGGCGTGGCCTCTCCTGGAGGCCGCGCCGAAATTTTTGGGCCGGGGGAATGTCCTTTGCCAGGTGGCGCGGCTCAAGGTACGGGAGAGCAAATGAATCTTTCCGAATATTACAATACCGTCATGGAACTCAGCCACGGCATCGTCATCACCCTGGACGAGGACGGGCGGATCATCCATGGAAATTCGCGCTTCGAGGCGCTTTCCGGCTACGAGATCGGCGATATCGCAGGTCTGGACTGGTTTGAGCTTTGCGTCGATGCCAAGCGGGTGGACTCCTCCCGGGCGATTTTCGCCGGGATTGTCGAGGCTGGGACCCTGGCGTTCATGAAAGGCTCGCTCATGGCCAGGGATGGCCGCAAGATTTATATCGACTGGAACATGAAGCCCCTGTTCGATTCCCGGCACAGTCTGGTCAGCGTCCTCTGCGTCGGCCAGGACGTTACGGCCCATGTGCTGCGTCAGCATGAACTGCTGTACGAACATGGGCGGCTGGTGGCCCTGAACAAGGAGCTGTCCTGCCTGCATGCCATGAACCGCATTGTCTCGAACATGGACAGCGAGCTGCCGGACATTCTGCGCGAGATATTGGCCATCATCCCTCCCTCGTTCCAGTACCCCCAGTCCACCGGCGTGCGCCTGCTGCTCGACGGCGAGGTGATCATCAGCGGAAAGTTCACGCCCGACGCCTCGTGTCGCCTGGAGCAGGACGTGCTCGTGCAGAAGGTAAAGCGCGGACACCTGAGTGTCAGCCTGTCGGGGAGCGCCGAGGATGGGACCAAGTTCGCCTTTCTGCCCACGGAGTCCGAACTGCTCGGGGCCCTGGCCAAGCATGTGGGCTGGATCATCGCCAAGCGCGAGGCCCTGTCGACCAAAAGGAACCTCGAACGACAGCTGCAGCATGCAGACCGGCTGGCCAAGATCGGCCAGTTCGCGGCTGGCGTGGCGCATGAACTGAACGAGCCCCTGGCCAACATCCTGGGTTTTGCGCAGCTGGCCGAACAGACTCCGGGCCTTCCGGCGCAGGTCATGAAGGATCTGGACAACATCATAAAAGCGGCCCTGCACAGCCGCGAGGTGATCAAGAAGCTGATGATCTTCGGCCGCCAGGTACCGCTGCGGAAAACCCTGATCGATTTGAATCAGATCATCCGCGATTCCCTGTATTTCATCGAGATGAGCGCGTCCCGAGGCAAGGTCGAGGTGCGCATGAACCTGGCCGAAGGATTGCCGACGATCATGGCCGACCCGCAGCATTTGAAGCAGGTCATCGTCAATCTGGTGGTCAACGGCATCCACGCCATGCCGGGGGGAGGGGTCTTGACCATAGAAACCCTGTCGTTCAAGGATGACGTCTATCTTCTGGTCAGCGACATCGGAGTGGGCATGACCCCGGAAGTCATGCGCCAGATTTTCAATCCGTTCTTCACCACCAAGGACGTGGACCAGGGAACGGGCCTCGGCCTTGCGGTGGTGCATGGAATTGTTCATGCGCACGGAGGGATCATCGAAGTTGAAAGCGAACCGGGCCGGGGCACGCGTTTCGAGATCACTTTTCCATGCAGCCGGAGCGTGCGCGAAACCAATTCGGCCATCGACGACAAATAAGGACGAAAGAGCATGCAGGACAAGGGTACGACAATTCTGGCCGTGGATGACAGCCCCGCCACCCTCGAAGTCATTTCGCGCAACCTGACCGGGGCGGGGTATGTGGTGCATACCTGTGGCAGCGTCGAGGAAGCCGGAGCCTTTCTGGACGAGACGCCCGTGGACCTGATCATCACCGATTACAAGATGCCCCGGGCCAACGGGTTGGAACTCATCAAGTATGTGCGGGACAATTTCAAGGACACCGAGATCATGATGATCACCGGCTATCCCTCGATCAGCGGAGCCGTGGAGGCCATGCGCGACGGGGCCGGGGAATACCTGGCCAAGCCTTTCACCGGCGAGGAGCTTCTGGCCGTGGTTCGGCGCATTCTTGAAAAACAGGCCAGAAGACGCGCCGCCCATGCCGACGACCAGGAGCTCAGCGCTTTTGGGATCATCGGCAACTGTCCGGAGATGCAGGCCGTTTACGGGCTTATCCGCAAGGCCGCGCAGACGAGCGCCAATGTGTTCATTTCCGGAGAGTCGGGCACGGGCAAGGAGCTGGTGGCCCGCGCCGTGCACTACAACAGCGATCGCAGGGCCTCTGCCTTCGTGCCGGTCAACTGTTCGGCCATTCCCGACACCCTGCTTGAGAGCGAGCTTTTCGGCCACGTCAAGGGAGCCTTCACCGGGGCCAAGGACAGTCGGGCCGGTTTTTTCGAGATCGCCAACGGCGGGACCATCTTTCTGGACGAAATCGGAGACGCCAGCCCCAATCTGCAGGCCAAGCTGTTGCGGGTCATGCAGAGCAAGGAGTTCTGCATGGTCGGGTCGTCACGCACCCGCACCGTGGACACCCGCATCATCGCGGCCACGCACAAGGATTTGAAGCGGCTGGTGGCGCAGGGCCTTTTCCGGGAGGATCTCTTTTACCGCATCCACGTCGTGGAGATCCGCCTGCCGTCCCTGGCCGAACGCGGGGACGACATCCTCATGCTGGCCAATCATTTCCTGCGCAAATTCGCGGCGGACATGAATCGCGAGACTCCGCGCATGACCGACGAAGCTCTGGACGCCCTGGCGCAGTATGCCTGGCCCGGCAATGTCCGGGAGCTTGAGAACCTGTTGCAGCGCCTGGTCATCGTCGGAGACGGGCCGGTCATCGACATTACCGATCTGCCTGAATCCATGCGCTTTTCCATCACTCGCGGCCGCCACGGGGACAAGACCCTGGCCGAGGTCGAAACGGACCACATCCGCGCGGTCCTGGCCCGAACCGGCGACAACAAGACCCGCGCCGCCGAGATTCTGGGCATCGATCGCAAGACGCTCAGGGAGAAGTTGAAGCGCTTGGGATTGGGGTGATTTTTTTTCATTGACCGGGATGTTGAAAATGAAAATGGCGGGACGCAGGGAATAAAAACCGCTGCAAAGTGCCGTCATCCCCTTGAAGAAGGGGATCCACGTCTTTTTTTGAAGGCATCTCATGGTGGTCGCGGACCGGGTTGGCCGGGAATTTCAGATACCCAGGTTGTTGAAAATGGCGGGACGCAGGGAATAAAAACCGCTGCAAAGTGCCGTCATCCCCTTGAAGAAGGGGATCCATGTCTTTTTTTGAAGGCACCTCAGTGCGGTCGCGGACCGGGTCGGGGCGGGCAAGGGCCGCCGAAA
>NZ_JADBGG010000023.1 GCF_014873765.1 Desulfomicrobium macestii
ATTCTTTTGAATACTTGGCTGATCTTCCCATGTGTGTCTCCTCATGAGCGGAAGATAACCTCTCAAGCCGTGTCCGTCATCCTTAAGGCAGTCCACTCCACACACACTTCCACACACCATTCCACACACCATTCCACACACCGAAGGCAAAAATAAACAATAAAGAATCAAAAGCAATCAAAAAGTTTAACTACCTATATGGTCAAAATTATGTAATAAATATTAATGTTTGGAAAAGATTAATAATATCCATCAGTAAAAATTGATAGCCTCCGGAGCTAAAGGCCGCAAGTTCGATTCTTGCATGCGCACCAAATAAATCAAAGGCTTATGAGTTAATGACTCGTAAGCCCTCTTTCCTTTTCCAGCACCATTTCCCGCACACAAATCCGCGACCCGATGACATAGGGGGAAATCGCCTGCAGCCCATACCTTGTCTGCCTGGATACGGATGTGACCGCTTTCCACCAGCAAGCCGGAAATTGCCGCATCGCCCACAAGACGTAGCCCGGCGCTCACGGGATCGAGATATTTTGCGGTGAAGCCGAGCGTGCTCAGGAGTCTGATGCCGTCCACGATGCCAGGTAATCCGACCAGAATCGCCAAAAAGTCGCCGTCAGGGGCGGAGCGGCAAAACCGGCCGCCACCACTGCGTGCAATCTTGGATCAGGGTGGAGAGCTGGCGAAGTCTTGGAACGACCGGGCAAAGGCGGCCTTGGGCGTTTTCAAGGTTTAGTGGGGAAATGCATTCGTCCGGCCAGGCAGGGTATAGAACCCTTTTCGAACCGCCCTCCGGGACTGCCGGTCAGGGAGGGCGGTTCGAAGCAGGTTGATCATGGCGTTTTCAGGGCTTGCTGCTGGATTTGATGTCCGGACCTCCCTCTCACGCGTCCTCCCCCTGCTCCGGGGGAGGACTGGCGCATATTGAGGAGTTTGGAGGTAGCGAGTGAAATTTTATTGTTCCGGCACTCCGGGATAAGCTTCTGCAGCACCTTGTCGTGTTTGGGTCCGAGATTTGTTGGTGTAGACTTGACGATGTCAGTCACTTTTCGATTTCACCGGTTGAAGTTTTGCCTTTGATGTCTGGGCCTTTACGAATCTGTCCGGAATGGCTCCGGAAATTAAACCTTATTCGGTATGCACCGGGGAGGCCCGACCTGGGCCCGGGCCCTTCCCCCGGCGTCCGTGAGTCCAGTATTTAGGGATATTGTTTAGACATTACTAACTCTGGAAGCCAAATTTCTAACGCTACAGGCCATTGTTTGCTATTTTATTGGGCCCGGAGAGAATGCCCATCATTTCAATGTCGGGTTGGAGTGTCTTGCTTTTTTGCGCTTATCCCTAGACGGGATACCCTACATGTTTGTTTCGCAATATTATATGTTGTTCCGGCGTTCCGTGCACTGCGGCTTTGGCATTTGGTTGAGACAGGGCATTGTTTTTCGATTCTCCCTGCTCAGTGTCCTGACGATTGAAGCCGCAAGGTTTTGCGAAAATATGGCTCCCAGCGTTAGTCGTGTGGGCAGGTATTTCTATAGAGAAGATGTTAGTCATTTCAAACTTTAAATCAGGCAAGGAGATATCCATGGCCAAGGCTTTGATTGTTTTTGGTTCCACCACGGGCAACACCGAAGGTGTGGCGGACGACATCCTCAAGATTCTGAACAAGAACGGCATCCCGACCGAGGTCAAGAACGCCGCCGACGTGTCTCCGGCCGGATTGGCCGAGGGTTACGACACGGTGATCATGGGTTGCTCGACCTGGGGCGACGAGGACATCGAGCTGCAGGACGACTTCATGGACATTTTCGACAACATGGAAAAGGTCGGGCTTACCGGCAAGAAGGTTGCGGTCTTCGGGTGCGGGGACTCGTCCTACACGCATTTTTGCGGGGCCGTGGACGTCATCGAGAAGAAGGCCGAGTCTCTGGGGGCCAACATCATCGTTGGTTCCTTCAAGATAGACGGAGATCCTGAAGCCTCGGCAGTCGAGGAATGGGCCGCCGAAGTCATGCGCATGATGTAGTGATCACGCGCCCCGTCGGACCGCGTCCAACGGGGCGTTCTAGGCCGTGCCCTTGAGTGCGGCGAGGAGGACGTATGTGTTTCAAGCTTGATAACGGATCCGAGCTGTTTTCGGTGCAGGACATGCAAAAACTGAAGAAATCCGCCAGCGGGCGCATGGGGTCTAAGCATTGGGTCGACGTCAAGGCATCGTCGCCGGTCGCAAGGGATGGCAAGGAAGAAGGGCACGGTTGCGGGTGCGACGAAAATTGCGGGTGCAACGGGAAATGCGTGACGTGTAAATGCGCCGAAAAGCATGAATGGCAGGGCTTCGAGCACGATGCTGGCAAAAATCGTGGCCAGTGCGTTGTATGGGCCGACATGAGGACCGGCAGGTAGAACGAGGATCATGGTCAGCACGATGCCTACGGAGAAAAGCGTGCCTATGGTTCCCTGTCCGGAGATGACCGGTTTTGAAACGGTTGGAGGAGATGATGCTGTGTTCGACATTGTGGGGAACTGTCATGCACGATCGCAGTGGTCAAGGCCTTGTTACGGTACGCATTTCTCGTTTTTTCAGGCGGATTTAACGACAGAGTGCGTGTTCCTTTTTGGAAGGAATTCGGCCCTCGTCAAGAAGCTCAAGCCCTCCGCGCGAAAAAATCACATGGCTAGCGAGAGGTGGCCATCGACTACGCGGGTCAGATTCTTCCCTCCAAGGGCCGTCCAGCGGAGAGGTTTGTGAGCCCGGGTTTTTTGATGTGCCGGGCCGTGCACAGGGCGCGCAGATCGTCGTTCAGGATGACGGCCTGGGCCGAGGCCCTGGCAAGGTCGCCGTCGTGGGCCATGCAGATGCCGAGGTCCGCGCTGATCAGGGCCGGGGCGTCGTTGACCCCATCGCCGACCACGGCCACGTTGTATCCTTCTGCTTTTAGTTGGCAGACCACGCGTGCCTTGTCCTCGGGCGTCAGTTCCCTGCGTACGCCAATCACGCCGAGCAGGGAGCCCAGGTGCGCTTCCAGATAATCGAAGTCAAGCAACCCGTGACGCAGCACCCCGCCCTTGAGCCGGATACGGCGCGGCAGTTTATGAACCACGCGCGGGTGCTGTTTGCGGATGGCGGGCACGCCAGGAGAGGTGATCATGATGCTCCCGGGTGCCGTGTTTCGCGAAAGAGGGAGGTGGTCAGTGTTTGGGGCCGCCACGTGTCTACTCCGTGTTCACGATTTCTTTGCATTTGGGAAAACCGGCATTTCCCCGGAATTTTCTGGCGTTCGGCGCTTCTGTAAGGCTTTTCCGCAAGACCTTGCCGGTGCTTCATTTTGGGCGGCCCCGATGCGCCGCGTTATCTTTTCCGGAAATGATTTATCCTTGTTTGGCCTGGGGTCAGTCCCGGCGGGCGGAGTTTTGTTTCATGATATCAAGGCATCTGTTCACATCCTCGGCCAGTTCCTGGAAGGCGTCACCCTTGCGGAAGCGCACGGGCTGAGCGGGGAAGTTTCCTTGCGCGGCGTCTTGCAGAGTCCTACGGATCTTGCAGACCGGGCCCGCGATGGAATGGGTGCGTGCAACGGTCCAGATGACGACGCCGGCCAGCATGAAGGCCGCGATGATTCCCGCCTTGGTCCAGAACATGCTGTCGGTATCCGCCCACAGGCGGTCGTTCAGGAAATAGATGTAGAACCAGCTGGTGGCCATGGCGGTGACCAGCATGCAGACCAGGGCCATGAGCAGCATGTTTCCAGCCATGGTCAATTGGAACTTCTTGTCGATGAAGAGCTGCCGCCGCAGGATGCGTTTTACGAGGCAGCGGCAGTTCGTGTCGCACGTCTGTTCAAGAGTGGAATTCATGGGGTACTCCATTGCGCAACAGATTCAGGGTCCCGTGATGCGCAGGTCGTCAAGAGTGTTGGGAAGGCCATCGGGTCCGGCGCTTGAGAGCATGAAACGTTTGCGGTCCTCGCTTGAGGTGTAAATCAACAGAGTGTTCCAATGATCGTACCCCAGCTTGTCGGTTGGGCTTTCCTTGAAATTGGCCTTCATCCAGCTCATGAAGTCGTCCTGCTCTGGATAGCGGCCCGTCTTCATGAGCTGGTAGTCGAGCATGGTGCCAATGCTGCGTAGGTCGGCGGCGGTGGCCAAATGGCGCGCGCTCTCAACGGTTTCGTCGTAGAATCTGGTGAATTCGTCAGCATTTCCGCCGATGACGCCAATGGCAAGGCCCGCCACGAGGAGCCGCCTGATGATATCAACCATGAATGGGCCTCATCGAGTCTTATGGGTGTTTACGCATTGCTCGTTGCTTGCGCCTGACGGACGGCTCTTGCCTGAGCCTTGCGTTCCTCCCGTTTCACATGCCACAGGGCCACCGGCGACAGGCAGGACAGCACTCCGAGGATGATGGCGATGCGTTTCCAGCTTGTTTCCCAATAGTATCTGGTCTTGGTCACATAGGTATAGATATCAACAGGTTCGCCGCCGTCCTTCGGCTGGTGCCGCCAGATTCCTCCGGCGCCGCGCTGGATGCGCATGCTGTCCTCGAAGGATTTGTTGCCCTTCTTGTCCAGGGTGATGAAGCGGACCAGGGCCGTATCGCCTTCCTGTTCAACGGCAACGAATTCCTTGACCACGAAGCGGTTCTCGGTGGCAGGGGTGTTGTCGCTGTAAAGGAGGCGGTGCACGTAGGACTCGACGAAATAGGCCACGTCGTCGATGGCGGGGCGGTCTTCCTTCAGTTCAACCTTGACCCGGTCCGCCGTGCTGTGCGCAAGGGCCTGTCCTGCAGTCAGGATCACGGTGCACGCGACTATCCATAAAATCATGTTTGTCTTAGCCGTGCTTGTGGTCATGACCGTCCTCCGGGTTCAAGAAATGCTGCAGTTTGTGCTCGTCGACCTTGAGCTTGTGCTCACTCTTGAGTTGCGTATAGACCTGCTCCCAGGCTTCGCGGTACTTGGAATAGAGCAGGTCGTTGCGGACATAGGCCTTCTTTTCCTCGAAGTCCGGGGCTTCGAAGGAGGTCTTGTCCGTGACCTGGAACAGGTACCAGTCGTTCTTGATGCGCACGGGTTCGGATATCGAGTTGATTTCCAGATTCTCGATGGCCGCGCGCCAGTCAGGGCGGTAGCTGGTGATGGCCCGCTTGCCTGCGTAGCCTCCGTCCTCGCGTGTGGAGTTGTGGGTTGACAACTCCTGGGCCGCTGTCTCGAAGCTCTCCTCGCCAGCCAGGATACGTTCCCGCACAGTTTTGAGCACGTTCTTGTCGGGATTCTCGATGACACGCACGCCGTATTGGGTCGGTGGGATGTAGCTGGCGATGTTGGCGTCGAAATAGGCCCGAACTTCCTCTTCAGTCAGGGAATCGCGGTCGAGCTGGGGTACCAGGTGGTCCTGCATGACCTTCAGGAAAAGATCGGACATGAACTCATGAATTTCGGCCCGGATGCGCGGATCCTGATGCAGCTTCTCCTTTAGGGCCTTGGCGATGATCATCTCCATGTTCACGGCGTGTTCGTAGACGAACTCCGGGGTGATCCTGTCGGGGTCCTTGTTGAACCGGGAACTCTTCTTCATGATGGCCTGATGAGCCTTGAGATCCTCCAGGGTCAGGCTGCCGCCGTCAAAGGTGACCACGGCGTTGTCGTTCTTGGTCTGGTTGCAGCCTGCCAGGAAAAGCAGGCACAATATCACGAGCGCTAGATTCTTCATGTTTCTCTCCGTTATGGTTGCGGGAATCGTCCCCGTTAATTTGCACCGTACATGGCCAGCATTCCGGCCACGAGTCCCCAGGCCACGTAGCCGACCACCCCGCCCAGGACGATGATGAGCATGGGCTCGATCATGGCCGTCATGCGCGAGATCTTGTCCTGCAGGATCTTTTCGTGCAGCTGTCCCACGGTGTGCATGGCCTGGTCCATGAGCCCCGAGTGCTCGCCGATCTTGACCATGGCCTTGACCATGGGCGTGAAAAAACGGTCGCTTGCAAAAGCCGAGGACAGGGTTTCACCGGCCACGACCTTGTTGTTCATGTGCTGGATCTGCGCCCGCGCCGCTTCGTTGGTCACGGTTTCGGACGCGGCCCGCAGGGCGTCGACCAGGGTGATGCCGCTCTCGAGCAGCGCGGCCAGGGTCTTGGAGAACTGCACGATGACCCCGAAGCGGAAAATTGGGCCCAGGACCGGGATATGGATTTTGTACCTGTCATAGATCAGTCGCGAGGCGGGGATGGTCAGCATGAGCGCGAAGCCCAGGGCAGCTGCGGCCGTGGTGGCGATGATGGTCATGGCGTTTTTGGTCAGGAAGTCGGCCGTGTCGAGCAGGAACTGGGTGTTGGCGGGCAGCTTGGCTCCGCCCAGCAGGATGGCGAACTTTGGGATGACGAAAACCACCAGGAACACGACTACGACCACAGAGACGACGACCACCACCGCCGGGTAGATCATGCTGATGATCATCTTGGAGCGCAGGGCCGCCCTGGCCTCCAGGTATTCGGAGATGCGCTCCAGGACCACGTCGAGGATGCCGCCGAGTTCACCGGCGCGGATCATGTTCACGGCCACGATGGGAAAAACACGGGGGTGCTCTGCCATGGCCGAACTCAAGGGCTCACCGCCTTCGATTTTCCGGCGCACCTTCTCCAGCACGCTTTTGAGTTTTCTGTTTTCGGTCTGCTCGTGGAGGATTTCGATGGATTCGGTCACCGTCACCTGGGAGGCCATCAGCGCCGAAAACATGCGGAAGAAGAGTACGATGTCCTTGGTGCCCACCCGGCCGAGCATGGCCAGCGCGTCCCCGGCGCTGGGAGAACCGCCCGCCTGGGTCTCGGCCACGTCCGTGATCATGATCCCCTGGGCGCGCAGGCGTTCGGCGGCGGCGCCCAGGTCCGAGGCCTGCACCACTCCCCTGGCCCTGTCGCCCTTGGCGTTAAATCCGCTGTATTTGAATTGTGGCATGATCCCTTTCCTACTCGATGGTCACGCGCATGATTTCTTCGGGGGTGGTCAGTCCGGCGCGGAGCTTGGCGATGCCGTCCTCGCGCAGGGTGCGGAAGCCTTTGCGCTCGATGGCCGCATCGCGCAGGGTCTCGGGCGTGGCCGCGGCCATGATGTGATCTTTGAGACTCGTGTCCACCTCCAGCAGTTCGTAGATGCCCATGCGCCCCCGGTAGCCGAGGTGGCAATGCGCGCAGCCCGTGCCGCGCCGGATGGGAAAAGGCTCGCCGTCAAGGCCGAGCATGCGCATCTCGGCCGAAGTGATCATGACCTCCTCCCCGCATTCCTTGCAGACCTTGCGCACCAGGCGCTGGGCCAGCACGGCCCGTACCGAGGCCGCCACCAGGAAGGGCTCGGCGCCCATGTCGATCATGCGGCTGAAGGCGCTCGGCGCGTCGTTGGTGTGCAGTGTGGAGAGGACCAGATGGCCCGTGACGGCGGCGCGCAGGGCGATGCGCAAGGTCTCGCTGTCGCGGATCTCGCCGACCATGATGATGTCCGGGTCCTGGCGCAGGATGGCGCGCAGGGCGTCGGCGAAGGACAGCTTTTCCCCGGCGTCGACCTGGGTCTGGTTGACCCCGCGTACGGTAAGTTCCACAGGGTCTTCGATGGTGGTGATGTTGGTGGTCTCCGAGCGCAGCAGCTGCAGGGAGCCGTACAGGGTGGTGGATTTGCCGGAGCCCGTGGGGCCGGTGACCAGCACGATGCCGTAGGGCGTGCGCAGGAGTTTTTTGAAAAGGTCGAGCATCTCGGGTTCCATGCCCAGCCCATCCAGATCGATGATCTCGTCGTGGGGCGGGAGCAGGCGCAGCACTCCCTTTTCCCCGTTGACCACGGGTAGAATGTTGGCGCGTACATTCACTCCGTCGATGGTCAGGTCCAGACTTTGGGGGGTGAAGGCAAAGGAGCCGTCCTGGGGCTTGCGCCGCTCAGCGATGTCCATGCCGCCCATGACCTTGATGCGCGAAATGAGCCTGTTTGCCAGGTCATAGGGGAGTTCCTCGGTCCTCAGCAGCATTCCGTCCACACGGAAGCGCACGATGAGGGCGTCCCTCTCCGGCTCAATATGAATGTCCGAGGCACCCATGTTGATGGCCCGGACCATAAGCTTTTCCAGCATCTCGATGACAAAACCCGAGTCGTCGATCTCCACCCTGGTGTTCAGCTTGATGGAGGTGTCGAAGTCGCGGCTGAAGAACATGTTCTGCATCTTGCGCAGCCGGTTGGGCGAGGTCAGGACCAACCGGATCTGACGCTTGGCCAGGCGTGAGATGGTCTGTAGCATGGCTTGGGGCAGAGGTCCGCTGCAGGCCAGGAGCAGTTCGCCACCCGGGCCGGAGCCTACGGGCAGCACGCCAGCCTTGAGGGAGAGCTGCTTGGGAATGGCCAGGGTCACGCCCTTTTCGATGGTGTCCACGGAACTTTTGAACAGGGGGATGCCCAGGAACTCGCCCAGATATTCGGTCAACTGGTCGTCACTGAGGAGCCCTTCGCGTACGGCTATGGTGCCGATCTTTTCCCTGACCATGCGCTGTGCCGCAAGGAGTCGGGTCAGGTCATCGCGTCGGATTGCTCCCTTTTCGATCAGAAATTCGCCGAAGCGTTCGAGTCGGGTCATCTCGAAAAACACCTCTTGTACTCGGGAGCCTTCACGGGTTCCGGTCCGGCGGCCAGACGGCGGGCCGAGAGGCGCTGACGGAGCAGGTTTTCGTTGCGGGCAGCGGACAGCCCTGTCTCCATGCCGATCTTGCCTTCGGTTATAAGCCGGATCAGGCACTGCTCCATGGTCTGCATGCCGAGCTGCATGCCCGTTTCGATGGAGGAGTAGATCATGTCGTCCTTGCCCTGACGGATGAGGTTGGAGATGCCGGGGGTGGAGACCATGATCTCCACGGCCGGAATGCGTCCCGTGCCCGAGGCGTTGGGCAGCAGACGTTGCGAGATCACGGCTTTGAGCGTCGAGGAAAGCTGCTGGCGGATCTGGGCCTGCTCGCCCGCCGGGAACGCGCCGACCAGACGGTTGATGGTCGAGACGCAGTCGCGGGAGTGCAGGGTGGAGAAGACCAGGTGCCCGGTCTCGGCGGCCATGATGGCCGTGCGCATGGTCTCCAGGTCCCGCATTTCGCCCACCAGCAGGACGTCCGGGTCGGCGCGAAGGGCGTCGCGCAGGGCGTCGGCGAAGGTCGGCACGTCGGAGTGCAGTTCGCGCTGGTGGATGATGCTCAGGTTGTTCTGGTAGACGTACTCGATGGGGTCCTCGATGGTGATGATGTTGCGCCGTGAGGTGGCGTTGATGTCATCTAGGACTGTAGCCAGGGTGGTGGACTTGCCCGAGCCGGTTACACCCGTGACCAGGATCAGTCCGTCGCGCAGTCTCGTCAGTTCGGCGATGGCTCCGGGCAGGCCGAGGCTCTCGAAGGATGGGATCCCCGCATGCAGGAGGCGGGCGGCTACGCTCATGGCGCCGCGCTGGTAGTACACGGCGATTCGGAAGCGGCCTTCGCTGGCGCTGACCGCAAAATCCACGGAACGCTTGTCTTTCAAGACCTGGGCGTGCCGGGCGGTGAGCATTTGGCCCACCAGAATCTCGATGTCAGCTGGACTGTACGGATCGCAGCCAGCCCGTTGCAGTTCCCCCTTGATGCGGAAAATGGGCGGCATGTTGGCCGTGATGTGCAGATCAGAGGCCTTGCGGCGCACGGTTTCGCGGAACAGCGCCGTCATGTCGCAGGGCCTCTGCTCGGTCACGGGAGGGATGGGGCACAGGGTCATGGCTGGCCTGTCTTGCTGGTTTCTGGTTCGAGGATGTTCTCCTTGCCCTCGGTGATCTGCTCGTGGGAGCTCTTGCGGCGCATGAATTCTCTGGATACGGCCTCGGCCTGGGCCGGGTGCATGATGACGTGCGGAGTGAGCAGGATCACGGTTTCGGTCTTCTTCTTGGTGTTCTTGATTTCGCTGAACAGCAGGCCCAGGCCCGGGACATCCCCCAGGCCCGGCACCTTGTTGGTGTTGTAGTCCAGGGACTCGCGGATGATGCCGCCGATGGCGATGGTCTGCCCGGACCTGGCCGAGAGGATGGATTTGAGTTCGCTCTTGCTCTTGCCGTCCAGTGGGAACTCCAGCACCTCACCGCTTTTCTCGTTGACCACGGAGATGCTGCTGTAGTTGAGGATGGGCGCGGAGATTTCGGCCTCGAACTCCATGGTCACGGTGCTGTCGGCGTTGATGAAAGTGGTCATCTCCACGTCCGTGCCGAGCTCCTCGCGGATGATGTTGACCTGAAAGGTGGTGATGGTGTCGCCCTGGTCGCCCACGGCCACGGTCTTGGTGGTCACGTCGTCGCGCAGGGGCGTCTCCTCGCCGACGAAGAATTCGACCTTGCTGTTGTTGGCCGTCATCAGGAATGGTGTGGAGATGATCTCGGCTCGGCCCGCGTTCTCATACAGAGCCAGACGCGCGTATAATTTTTCAGAGTTGAATAAAAAGTTCAGAGTGTTGGAACCCATGGACGTGCTGCCACCTAGGCCCAGAGTCGCGGCATAATCGCCCATGATGCCGCTGCCCGAGATTACATCCCAGTTCACGTCGAAGAAGCTTTCGAACCCGTCGCCTAGCGTCAGTTGCAAAATCCTGATTTCCAAAAGCACCTGGCTGGTGGGCGTGTCCAGGGCCTCGATGATGCGGCCCATCTCGTTCAGGAGCCCCCCGTCCAGGGAGCGGGCCACGATGCAGTTGTTGCGCTTGAAGACCGTCAGGATGGCCATGGTCGGCTTGGCGCCAGCCGATCCGCTTCCTCCCATTCTGGCTCCGGTGGTGGCCGGTTCGAGCAGGGGTACGTCCTGTCCGTCACCTTTGCCCGCGTCCACGGACAGGGTCGGGGAGCCGCCGCTGTTCTGGTTGATCACGGCCGCTTTTTCGGGGTCGATGTGGCCGTAGATCTTCTCGTCCTCGATCACCGCCAAGTGTACTTCCTCGCCCATGGATGCCTTGATCAGCTTGGCCATGTCCGCCGCATTGGTGTAGCGCACGTAGAAGGCCCGGGTCTGGTCGCTCTGTCGGGCCTGGATGTCCTGCACGTATTCCTCGCGGGTCATGAGGGTGATGATGCCCTGGCCTTCACGGTACCACAGGTTGTTCAGGCGGCAGATGGCGTTCAGGGCCTCGCGCAGGCTGATGTTCTGCAGAAAGATGTTGACGGGACTTGCGGCCACGGTGTTGGTGGCCACCACGTTGTAGCCGCAGATGTCGGTCAGCAGTTCGGCGATGGCCCTTACGTGCACGCCGCGAAGCATGAGGGATCCGATATGGGCGTCCATGCCTCCGCGCAGGGGAGCGTTGGCCTGGGCCGTCATGTCGCGCAGGGTCGTCTCCACATCATCAACGGGTTGCCCCTTGATGACGCGCACGATGGGGCCGGAATCCTCCAGCAGGGGCAGCGCCTCGGCGGAGAGGAAGCCCTGGTTCCCGGCGGTTTTGAAGGTGGGGCCGCCCTTTGGGGCGATTTTTTCCTTCATTCCGGCGCATCCGGCGAGCAGCAGCATTGTCGCGCACAGAATCGCAAGTCGCACGGAGCTGCTCATAGCAGGAAGACCTCATAGGAGAAGGTCTCGGGATCTTCACCTTTTTTGGAGTGTTTTGGCCCGGCCTCGAAGCTAATGCTGCGGGGGGTGACCTTCATGATCTTGAACTCGTGGGGCAAACCCTGGAAGTTCACGGCGATGGTGTCCCCGCCCTTGAACACCGCCAGTTCATCGTAGCCGTTTATCTGGACGATGACCCGTTCAACCTTGCCCGCCATGACGATGCCCATGACCACCACTTGCTGAATGGCCTGGGCATACTGGTAGGGATTGGTGATGGCCTCGGTTTGCCTGAACGGGTCGCGCTGGGCGTTATCCGCCCTGGCCGGAGCCGATTGGAGCAGAAGTGCCAGGAGCAGGGCCGCGATTATCTTGTGCATGTAAAACCTCTGCATGTTCAGATCATGAGATTGAAGGTGATTTCCAGAAATTCGCCGTTACCGGCCGTAAGTGCTACCTCGTCGACCCTGATGGCGTCGGGCATGTTTCGCAGCGACTCCAGCAACTGCAGAAAGCCGTGAAAGGAGCCGGACAGGCTGAGCTGGAAGAGGTTCCATTCCAGTTGCAGCAGGGTGTCCGATTTGCGCCCTCCCGGAGTTAGGGACACTACCTTCAGTCCGCTTGCCGCCACATGCTCGTTGATCTGACGCAGCATGTGGGTGACCTCCCTGGCCTCTCCGGTGTGCATGAGGGTGCCCTTGAGCCTTTTGTTCACTTCCTCAAGGTCCTTCTTGGCGTTTTCCAGTTCATGTTTGACCTGGATCAGGGGCGGGATTTGCTTCAGCCCGTTGACCTCTCCGACGACCTTGTTCAGGGCCGCCACGGTCTTTTTGAACTCCTTTTCCTGGGGTTCGTAGACCTTCTTCATGTAGAAGAAGGTACAGGCGATGATGATGGCGGCCATGATGCCGTACTTTTCGAACTGGGACAGTTTCTTCATGCTCACGGCATTCACCCCTTGATGTTGACGGTCATCTCGAATTCCAGCCGTCCGACCCCGGCCGTGATTTTGTCGATCACGGCCGAGTCGCACCAGCCCCGCTCCTGTAATTTGGCAGCGTAGGATCCCAGCGCCTCCAGATCAAAAGCGCTGCCCGTGAGCTTGAAGGCGCTTTTATCCGCCTGGGCAAAGGATTTGAGGACAATGTGTTCGGGCATGTCCTGCCCCATGTCCCGGAAGAATTCGATGAATCTGTTCATTTCCTGATCGGCCTGGGTTTCCATGTAGTGCAGCCGTTTTCCGGCTTGCTCCACTTCCTTGCCCAGCTTGTCCTTCTCGGCGAGGAGCCCCTCGTAGGTGGCTATCTCGGCCTTTCTCTTTTTGAGGTCGGTTTCGTAGATGGCGATTTGCGCCTTGTAGTCCTGTTCCTGGTATCTCATGAAGGCGTAGTGCCCGGTCAGGCTCAGGACCAAAATGCCTGTGATGGCCACGGGCACGAGGTAGGCGCTCTGTCGGATACGCACGGAGAGGGGCACGCTGTCGTCGATGCCGGCTTGACGCGCGCCCGCGCCATGCAATTCGCGCATGGCCGCGCCGACCACAGTGCCGTATACGGCGTGGGAGGGGTCTCCCTTGGCGTCAGCCAGTCCGGCCGAGCGAGGCAGATCCAGGGGCATCGCGCCATTGGGGCAGAATTCGGAGATGAAGTCGACGATGTCCCTGTCCGTGGCTCCCAGACCCGAAAGAATCAGGGGTTCGGGCTGGGGCACCTGCCGCACCGTGAAGCGCATGGTGTCGACCAGGTCCTGGGAAACGAGCTCTCCTGAAACATGGGCAGCAATGGACTCCTGGCTGAGGCTCAGCGTGTTGATCTGCTGGGGGATGCCGCCGCTCAGGACCGCGAAATTCGAATAGTCCTGTCCTACCTCCAGCACGGCCCGAGGGGTGTCGCGGCCGTCCATGTGCAGGACGTAGTAGAAGCAGGCTTCGGGCGGATAGATGCGCGTCAGGCGAAAGCCCGCCACCTTGAAGCGCTCCCGCACGGCCCGGTACACGTTGCGTTCGATGGCGGCCACGTTCACCGTGGTCTGGTCGTCGTCCTCGTAGACGATGTCGCCGGGCTTGGCTTTGAGTTCGGGTTTTCGTTCCACGGCGATGAGGGCCGTGACGCCGTTTATGCCCGTGTACGGCTCCACTTCCCACTTCACGGCCTCGCGCAACTGGTAGGCTTTCATGCCCCTGATCTTGGCCCGGTCCATGAGCAGTTCGAAGGCCCGGGCCAGGGGCGAGACGAGAATGGCCGCACCGCCGCTCACGCCCAGGCGTTCGGCCAGGGCCTTGAGGCTGGCCACGTCGGGCAGGTCTTCGTGGGTGTCGGGGCGCTTCAGGGACGCGTAGTCGATGATTTCGAAGCCCCGGCCCTGGCGGCGGACCACGGCGGCGCGGATGTCGTCGCCGGCCATCTCCACGGCCAGGATGCGCCTGCCGGGCGAGGGAAGACGAAAACCGCCGCTGCTTGATCCTTTCTTGGAGGAACTCGCCCGCCACGGGCGCGGCATCTTGGGAAAACGCATCAGTTCATATCCTTAAGGCAAGAGGCCAAAGTCGTCGGTGTCCACGGTCAGGGCCGTTTTTTGCCCACTGCCGGGAGCGGCCGTGACGGGGAAGAGTAGGATAGTTCCGCTCTCGCTCGCCTCGGGTTCGTCGTCTCCGTCGGTGTCGTTCCAGAAGATCAGGCAACGCCCGCCGGTGGTGGCATTGGTTGCCGAAAAATCGGAGTAGGCGAAGACAGGCGGGCTGGTGGCGTTGCCTGCGGCCCAGTCGCCAGCGATGGCAGCTTCAAGGATGTCCACACCGGCCACGGGAGCCTGGGTGGAGGCGAGAAAGCGGGCTTTGGTCGTGGTATCGGCATTGATGACTGTGAAGCGTTGCAGTTCGAAAAAGCCCTGCCGCCACTGTGTGCCGCTCACGATGAGGTGGCGGTTGTCCTTGTTATCGTTGAGCAAGGCATCGTAGTCATCCACGTCAAAGGCTTCCGTGAGAATCGTAGGGTCGGTGCCGTTGTTGCTGCCGAAGTCGAACTGTCCGTCGAACCCGCGTGACAGGACCAGCATGGCGTCGTTGGTGTCATCCTTGAAAAAGAGGAATTCCCGGCCCCAAGCGTCGCGCAGCACGTTGTCCGCGCCTGCCTTAAAGGGAGCTCCGATATAGGGGTGCCGCCAGCCAAGTCCAAAGCGGGTGGCGTTAAGGTCATCGTCGGCCAAGCCCGGTTTGTCGGTCCACAGGCCGCGTGGTTGGCCCGTGGTGTAGGGGGTGTCCGAGTCGTCGGCGTTGTTCCAGAAATCGTCGGAAGGATCGGTTGCCGTGTCTTTGTCGTCCCAGCGGAAAAGCTCCGGCCAGGCGGTCATGTCGCCGGTGTAGCCGGTGTTGAGCCCAAGCAGGCCTTCGCCGATCAGGGCGCGGCGGATGCGGTCCAACAGTTCTTCGGTCTCCCTGGTTTTGCGGGAGTCTTCGGCGTCAAAGATGGCTTTCCAGTCGCGGGAGTGGAGCTTCATGACGATGTTGTCGCGGTTCTTGGGGTGGTCCGGGTCATAGGCTTTGGACATGATGTCGTCGGCGTTTATGGTCCAGTGAAAGGACGAGCATTCGCCTTTGGTCGGGTAGAAACCCTCTCTGTCCGGGCCTTCGGACAGAATCCAGAAAAGGGTGTGCCCGGGGCTGTCGGGATCGGCGGTGATGAAGAAGCGCAAGGCCCGGTCCCAGCCGTCGGCCAGGCGGTCGGCCGTCTGCAGGAGGCGGAACGATTCCTTGTCATCATAGAATTCTCCCAGTTCACCGTCTGAGGGTGTGTAGTCACCGTCTTCCCAGGTCGCGTTGGTGACTTCCCAGCGTGGCTGAAGATTGGCGTACATGTCGTCGTCCGTGGCCCAGTGGTCGGAGTCGGCGGGTTTTCCTTCCTGGGGCGGGGTCAGGTACGGCCCTTTCCAACCGTCGCCGAGCACTTCGCCGGGCGCGGGGTGTCCGGGGTGTTCGGGAAGGTCGACAGGAAGATCTTCGACATACCGGGTCCATAGACCACGCGGTTGGCCTTCGTTTTCCGTTTCCGGGCCGCCGATGTGGTCGTCGTATTTGTCTTTGTCGTCGATGAGCTTGCGGTAGGGCTGGTTCCAGACCCATCGATCACCAGCGAAACGACCCGAAGGACGATAGAATACCAGAGTCGGGTCCATCCGGTATTCAGGGCCCTGGCCCACGTTTTTGCCGGACAGGGTGGCCGGGACGGACCAGTCGACACCCAGAACATTGGGCTTGATCTCGGCCCGCGCTTCCCACAGGTCCGGCCACTCCCGCATGTCGCCCACGTAGCCGCCGATGATGGGGCGGCCCTGCTCGTCGAAGCGGCCCTCGGGGCCAAGGATGGCGTCGCGGATCTGGTCCATGCGCTCGCGGGTGCGGCGCTCGCGTTCCATGTCGTCGAGCATGCCCACGGCCGGGACCATCATGGCCGCCAGGAAGCCGAGGATTGTCAGCACCACCAGCACTTCCAGTAGGGTGAAGCCGCGTGGGGCAGTGAAAAAAAGATGTATGGCCGGGCGGCGCATCAGTTGATGTCTCCGTCGGCGTTGAAGTCGATACCCCAGCCGGTCATGTCCACGGAGGGGTGAATGAGGCCCTCACTGTCCAGAATGGCGAAAAAGGCCGGGTGCTGAGCCTCGTAGGCGTCCAGGGTGCGGCGAGCCGCCGTGGTCAGTGCTGCACCAGGCAAAACGCCTTCGGCGGCGTAGGCTGTAATGGTGCCATTGGAGCTTGTGCCCAGGGGATTGTCGAGGCGTAGCCGCTGTGCCGTGGCCTTGAGTCGGGGCAGGAGCAGGCTGTACCATTTCCACTCGTAGTTGATGGGGTCCTGGCCGCTTTCCGGGCAAGTGGGCGCGCCGTGGACCTGTCCGTTCTTGATCAGGGAGGTTTCCGAACCCAGCCCGAAGACCATGCGAAAAAGGGTTTCAGGGTGATCGCGATCTTGCTCAGTCAAATCGGCGGTAATGCTGCCCGTGGCGTTGTCCCCGCCTCCGGTCATGAGCACGGCCACATTGGCAGCCACGGGTTGCATGTTGGGAGAGCGGGTGGCCACGTCGCGGTCATAAGGAGAATTATAGTTGTAGACGTGCAGTACGCCCCTGCCGCGCAGTTCTAAGGCTTCAGCCTCGCTCAGATGATGGATGTGCAGACGGTGGCGTTGGTCCATCCTGTGACCGAGGACTTCGTATCCGGTTTCCGGGTCCTGGTCCGAGACCATGGGCTTGTGGTAGGCCCCCGTATTTTTATCTACGGAAACGATATTGATCATGCCCGTTGGGTATTTGCCGTTTTTTTGAAGATCCGCAGTGACCAGTCCGATGAGGGCTGCCATGTTGGTGCGGGTGACTGTGGCCAGGGCCTCGCTCCCGATCCCGGCCAGGCGCGGGGCGACCATTGCGATGACAAAGCCCAGAATGACCAGCACTACCAGCAGCTCCATGAGGGTGAAGCCGCGCTGGCGGAAATAATGTGGCTGGGGTGATCTGGACATGAATGCGCGGGTCCTTGAAAAGAATGACGGGTGAAGAAAAAGGGCGGGGAGAGGATCTCCCCGCCGGATGTCAACCAGAGGTCAGATAAGATGTTTAGTCGATGTTTCCAACAGTACCAGCGATGTCGATGCCCCAGAATTCTTCGTCGTCAGCCGGGAACATGTGGCCTTCCGGGCACTGGGTGGCGTACTGCCATTTGGGCTGTGCCGTGGTGATGTCGAAGGTACGAACTTTCAGGTTGTCGCCGTTGGTGGCGATAACGTAATCCGCTGCAGGCTCGTCATCATATGCAACAGCGACCAACTTGCTGGGAGTAGCCGTAAAGTCGGTTAATGTGCCGGTTTCGATCCTTTCAGCAGTTGCCTCCAAGCGCGGAAGTACGATGTTGTAGTCGTTGTAAGTCACGTTGTCGGTGTTCTGGATACCGCCGGGGCAATGAGCTGCATTGGCGACAATGCCGGAGGTGACCAATCCGTTTTCTGGTCCAAATCCCAGGACGATGCGCCCGAACCAGTCAGGCTCGCCCCAATTGCGTTCGTCTGTATGAACGTCGAAAGTCGGATCGTCGGCATTATCTTCAGCCCCCATGCCAACCATGGCCACGGCGATGCCGCTGTCAATCAGGACGGAATCCATACTTGCATTACGAGCATTAGCGGCTACGTATGTATAGCCCAAGTCATCAGCCTGGGTGAAGCCAGATTTAACAGCACCGTTGTCGTCGTCCATGGCATCATATGCGTTCAGATTAAGAACGCTGACGATTCCCAAGGTTTTCAGTTCCGCAGCTTCACGAGCATTGAGGTAGTGCATGCGAAAATGATTGCGGTCCATAAATTCAGATGCCAAAGTTTCAGGCCCATTATCTGGATCGTCATCAGAAACGGCTGGAAGCTGGTAGGTGTTGGCACCGATTTCTTCCACCAAGTTGGTCAGCTTATTGGGAAAGCGACTAGTCTTCTCAAAATATCCGCTCATCATAGACACCATGCGGTTCTGGTTGCTATCGCAAACCGTATCTACCGCGTCACCCGAAATACCCGCCAACCGCGGCGCGACCATGGCAATCAAAAAGCCCATGATGGTCAGGACGACCAGGATTTCGAGCAGCGTGAAGCCTGCTTGCCGTTTCATTTTTTTGGCCAATTTCTTGGCGATGCTTGCGTGCATGAAAAAAATCTCCCTTGAACTGTTTTCCGTTTCGTGCGCACAACCCCGCCGCAGGGTCTGTCCCGCCTGATGCATGTACCTCTGTGCCATGTATTTCCGGCGGCCCAGCCATCCCCAGCACCCGCCTGGGGATCCGTGACTTTCCGTCCTCCGGTTGCCCGGAGTTTGGCTATGGTGCGGAAATTCCATCCTTCAGGCTCCTCGCCATGACAGAATGATATGTGCGCGTGTCTTTGATTCACCTCCTTATAGTCTCTTGCCCCAAAGGACCTTTTTCAGATCGCTCACCGCAAGCTCCAGGCAGGGGAGGGCGGTTCGAAACAGGTTGATCGTGGCATTTTCAAGGTTGTTGTGGTCAAATTTTTTAAATCGAATGTATTGATTTAGAACCCTTTTCGAACCGCCTTCCGGGACTGCCGGTCAGGGAAGGCGGTTCGAAGCAGGTTGATCATGGTACGTTCAAGGCTTGCTGTCGGATTTCAAATCCGGTCCTTATTCTCAAGTCCTCCCCCTGCCCCGAGGGGGAGGACTGCCGCGTTTTGAGGAGTGTGGAGGTAGCGAGTGAAAATTTTACTGCTCGAGCACTCCTGGATAGTTGATTACGAACCGGTACTCCTTGCCGCAATTGATGAGCACTTCCTTCTGGCCTTTTTTGAGGAAACGCATCTCCAGATGCAGGGTTCCGTAACCGTCGTGCCGGAACAGGTCGCGATAGACGGTGAAAAGTTTCTGCAGAACCTTGTCGTGTTCGGGTCCGAGATTCGATGGTATGAACTTGTCAATGTCAGTCACTTTTTGATTTCACCGTATATAGTTATTATTAAGATTCACGGCCTTTTGGGAGCTGTTCTGTATATTGCTGAAAAATTGAATTTTTTCGGTATACACCGGGGCGGCCCGTCTTGGGCTCGGGCCTTTTCCCCGGCGTCCGTGAGTTCAGTATTTAGGGATATTTTTTAGACATTACTAACTCTGGAAGCCAAATTTCTAACGCTACAGGCCATTGTTTGCTATTTCATTGGGCCCTGAGAGAATGCCCATCATTTTAATGTCGGGTTGGAGTGTCTTGCTTTTTTGCGCTTATCCCTAGACGGGATACCCTACATGTTTGTTTCGCAATATTATATGTTGTTCCGGCGTTCCGTGCACTGCGGCTTTGGCATTTGGTTGAGGCAGGGCATTGTTTTTCGATTCTCCCTGCTCAGTGTCCTGACGATTGAAGCCGTAAGGTTTTGCGAAAATATGGCTCCCAGCGTTAGTCGTGAGGGCAGGTGTTTCTGTAGAGAAGATGTTAGTCAATTCAAACTTTAAATCAGGCAAGGAGATATCCATGGCCAAGGCTTTGATTGTTTTTGGTTCCACCACGGGCAACACCGAAGGGGTGGCGGACGACATCCTTAAGATTCTGAACAAGAACGGCATCCCGACCGAGGTCAAGAACGCCGCCGACGTGTCTCCGGCCGGATTGGCCGAGGGTTACGACACGGTGATCATGGGTTGCTCGACCTGGGGCGACGAGGACATCGAGCTGCAGGACGACTTCGTGGACATTTTCGACAACATGGAAAAGGTCGGGCTTACCGGCAAGAAGGTTGCGGTCTTCGGGTGCGGGGACTCGTCCTACACGCATTTTTGCGGGGCCGTGGACGTCATCGAGAAGAAGGCGGAGGCGCTGGGGGCAACGGTCATCGTGGGCTCCCTCAAGATCGACGGAGATCCAGAAGCTTCGACGGTCGAGGAATGGGCCGCCGAGGTCATGCGCATGATGTAGTCAATCACGCGCCCCGCCGGAATGATCCCGACGGGGCGCTCTGGACCGTGCCTTCGAGCGCGGCGGGAGGACGTATGTGTTTCAAGCTTGATAACGGATCCGAACTGTTTTCGGTGCAGGACATGCAGAAACTGAAGAAATCCGCCAGCGGGCGCATGGGGTCTAAGCATTGGGTCGACGTCAAGGCATCGTCGCCGGTCGCAAGGGATGGCAAGGAAGAAGGGCACGGTTGCGGGTGCGACGGGAAGTGCGTGACGTGCAAATGCGCCGAACGTCGTGCCCGTCAGGGCCATGAAGCGGAGCGTCTGCGCGAGGTTTCCTGACGGACAGCAAGGTCCGCCCGGCGGACGATTCTTGCGGAGCGCTCTTGGATTGCGCGGATCAGGGAGAGATCGTGACAGCAGTATTGTGTGAAATTGGCAGAGGTCTGAGATTTCAACATGACCCACTGCCAGGAGACCGGGGACCAGATCCGGGCCTTCCTGGGCAAGGTCATTTTGTTTTCGGTGCGTGAATCCGTGGACATCCCTTTTCGCTTCGGCCGCGACGTGTTCGGCGTTGTCTGTGGCATCGGGTACACCTTCTGCATGTTGGCCTGCGAGCGGATCCGCCAGCGCTTCGCGGCGGACTACGCATGCGGCTGCACGGTCTCCATCGGACTTACCACCAGGAGCCTGGAAGTGGGCTCCGATCAGGCCGGCCTCCTGTCCGCCTGCGAGCGGGCTCTGTACCAGGCCAAGAGCCTGGGTTGCAACAGGGTGTGGGCGACGCCGATTCTTTGACCCTGCAGAGAACCTTTCCGGCAATATTCCCGCCCCCATTACAGCTTTTTCAGAAGCGCTCGTAGCGATAGCCAAGAGCTTTTTTGGCAAGCTATCCGCTAAAGTCCCTTGGAACCGCCCGTAATCCGGCCTTCCATTAGATGGATGCGCCGTGTGGTCAGCGCGTCGAGGAAGCGTTCGTCGTGGGAAACAACCAGCAGAGTCAGACCGCTTCGCGGCAGATAGTCCTCCAAGACGGCGCGGCCTTTGGCGTCGAGGTCATTGGTGGGTTCATCGAGGATGAGTAGTCGTGGTCGCATGGCCAAAGCCGTGGCCAGGGCCACCATGCGTTTTTGCCCTCCCGAGAGGGTGTGCGTCATGCGCTCGGCCAGGACGGCGACGCCCAGTGACTCCAGGATTTCCAGAGCCCTTTGCCGGGCTGCGGGAGGGGTGAGACCGATGTTCAGAGGCCCGAAAGCCACATCTTCCAGCACAGTGGGGGAAAAAAGCTGGTCTTCGGCATGTTGGAACACAATGCCTGCCTCCTTGCGCAAGGTGAAGAGCGCCCGCGTGTCTGCCACCGTCCGCCCATGATGGAGAAGCCGCCCTGAGCGCAGGGGGCGCAGCCCGATGAGCGCCAGCAACAGGGTGGTCTTGCCGCTGCCGTTGTCTCCGGTCAAACACACTCGCTCGCCGGAATGCAGGGCAACATCCACGCCGTCCAGGGCTGGGGAGGGGCTGGAAGGGTAATGCACGGTGGCATTTTCCAGAGCCAGCAGGGGGCTTTCTTTCATATCCATTTCTGGTCCAGAGCCAGCAGTACTACCCCGCAGAGCAGGGCGGTCAGGGCCAGGCCAACGGTCTCCGTCCGCTTCCCGCTGGGCTCCTGCAGCACATGGAACACTCCGTCAAAGCAGCGCGCCCGCATGGCGTCACGGATACGCTCCGCCCGGTCCAGGCTGCCCAGCAGCGTCTGGCCGAAAAGGATGGCGATGGTGCGCCATGTGTGCAGGGACATGCGTGGCGTGAAGCAGCGCGCGGCCAGAGCCTGTCTGCGGCGTTCCCATTCATCGGCGGTGACGAAAATCTGGCGGTAGGAGAAGGCCAGCAGCAGGACCAGCTTTTCGGGCAGTCCAAGGCCACGCAACCCGTGGGCCATGGCCGCCACGCTGCTCGTGCGCGACAGGGCCAGGAGCAGACACAGGGCGGCGTTGCTTTTGATGGCGATGCGCAGGCCCAGGACCGCGCCCTCCACGCGTACCATGGGCCATGGCTCCCACGCTGTACCGGGGTAGGTCAGGGCCAGGGATGCCGCGAGCATCAGGAGCAGGCCATTGGCCGGAGCCAGCCGTCGAGCTGCTTCCGCCGGTGAGACGCGGGCCAGGGTCAGGGCGGAGAGACCCACGCCCAGCGCGGCCAAGGAGCCCTGCGTCGTGTGCAGGAGGGACGCAACGCAGACAAGCCCGCCGGTTGCGATCAGCTTGATGCGGACATCCACCCGGTGCAGCATGGTCTGGCCCGGTCGATAGGGTTCGCTGATCATGCCTGGGGCGGGCGCGATGCGCCTCGACTCGGCCTGCGCACCAGCACGGCCACTCCGGCCAATCCCAGAATCCAGCCGATGCCGCCCACGATGTCGGCCACGCTCGGACCCTGTTTCTGCAAGGCCCGCAGCTCGCGTCGCAGGGGCTGCAGCTGTTCCTGCACCACGGCGCCGACTTCCTGGCGCACCAATTGTTCCAGGAGGTCGGCATCCATGCGGGAGTCCCCTGCGTCGTCCAGCCGGATTTTATCATGGGGCGTCGTCGCGCCAGGCTTCGTGGAGGCTGAATTTGGCAGTGTGAATTCGTCCGCCGGGACCGAGCAGGTCGCCATATGGCCCTGGCCCCCGTCTGCTGTGACCTGAAGATCATTTTCGGCCTTACGCACCGTCTTGGTAAGCGGCAGGCTCAGCATGCCGTCCTTGTCCGCCACGCCCTGCATCAATACCTGGCCTGAGGCCAGATCCTTCACCGTGACTTCGGCTCCGGCACCGGTGCTTCCGTCGCCAAAGGCGGATTCCACCAGCAGCACATCGCCTTCGGTCCAGGCGGTCACCAGGAATTTGTGGGCCTCGGCCGCGCTCGGCAGAGCCAGACAGCAGGCCAGCAGCAGGAGCGAACGGACCGGCATGCCTGACCCGGAAGGTGACACGGGCTGTTTTGCCGGAATGTCCGCTTGGATGCCCAGCAACTCTGGGCGGGTGCGGATAAGAAAGGTCACGGCGAACATGGTGATGATACCTTCGATCAGCATGACGGGCAGGTGGGCCAGGACCACGATCTTGGCGGTTGGCAGGAAGCCTTCGTCGCTCAGACCAAGGCAGATGGCCACCATCAGCGCGGTCCCCAGAACGGCTCCGGCTCCGCTCATAAAGCCGCTTATGGCGGCGTATCGGCCACCCTTGCTCATGAAGCCCCGCAGGAAGAGGTGGCAGAGCACGGCGGGCAGGGCCACATTGAGGGTGTTCACCCCCAATACGGTCAGGCCCCCGAACTGGAACAGTACGGACTGGAGGATGAGCGCCACCAATATGCAGGGGAAAGCAGCCCAGCCGAGCACCAAGCCTGCCAGACCGTTCAGCAGCAGGTGCACGCTGCTGGGGCCCAGGGGCACATGGATGAGGGATCCGACGAAGAAAACGGAAGTGAGTACGGCCGTGGTAATCATGTTGTCGAGGTCAAGGCGGCGCAACCCCATCCAGACACCTGCCAGGGTCAGACAGGCACCTCCGACGAGTACGGGCGCGGCCAGGGCGCCATCAGATATGTGCATGGTGTTCTCCGTGTCCGTGGTTGGAAGCCGCCTTGTTTTCCAGATGGAGCGAGGCAAAGGCATGGCGCAGGTGATCCATCCACAGCGCCCGGAACGGGCAGTGCTCCAGCGTGCCCGTGGGTTCTGACAGAACCTCGATGCCCGCCGCCTGCAGTCTGTGCTTCCAGGAACGGGGGGATTCGCCCAGGATGTCCACCAGCACATGGTGACCGGGTACGCTCATGAAGGGCAGCAGCCTGCAACGGCTGATGTTGGCCTCTTGCAAGCGTGAGATGATTGACGAGACGCCCAGGGTTTCCCCGGAACGGCTCATCAGGGCCCCGAGGAATACGTGTGGGTCGCGAAGTCGTACGCGGGCCTCGAAGTCAAGGTAACGCTGCTGTCCTTGATGATAGGTGCCATGTCCCACCAGGACCACGGCTTCATCCGGCAGGCGCTCGGCGGGAATGTAGCTTTGCAAGGCTAGAGCGGCGCGATCAAGGTCCTTCTCGGAGGTCAGCAGCGGCGCACCGAGCGCGATCTCCCGGAATCCCTTGCGGGGATGCACGAAGGCCATGGCCTGGGAGTGGGTCCAGTGGTACTCGACCCCGGGCACGGTGTGCAGGGACTGTACAGCAAGGTGCGTCACGCCGTCGTCATGCAGGCGCGAAAGTGCCACGGCCACGGAATCGTGTCCCTGGCCCATGGCTGCCAGTTTCTTGCGCACCTTGTGGGCCGTGTAGGCCCAAGCCACGGGGATGCCGGGAAACTGTTCCCGGACCTCGGCTTCCATCTGTTCGTAGCCCCTGCGAGCTTGGGCCATGGCGACTCCGAAGGCGGCCAGGAGAATGCCCGGTCGAACGGGCTTGGGGCGGACATGGTCGTGACCGTGATCATGATGGTGGTCATGGTCGTCGTTACGGTCGTGATGGTGGTTATGGTCGTGATCGTGATGGTCATGGCCGTGGTCATGCCCGCTCCCGTCATGGTTGTGGGGGTGGCAGTGCAAGGGTGTGTTCATGGGTTGGTGTCCGTTTTGAGATCATCAGATGTCCACGTCATTGCGGGACATATAGAACTCCCAGCAAATTTTTGGTTGCAGGGAAACGGGACAAGCCGGATTGAAGAGGAGGAAGGACACGCGCAAGGATGAGGGGCGGGGCCGTCTTCCCCGTGTCGGCAAAGACCCGTTGCCTAGGGAAAAGTGTCTGGCAGGTCTTCTGGCTCCCTCGGACTTGGCCTCGCCTTCCCGTCCGCGAAGGACAGTGGCGTAAATGAGGCGTTGTGCTTCCCTGCGTGTGCAGGACCGAGGTTACAGCGGCGGGTCCGCTCCGGATTCACACCGGATTCCCTATTATGCTCCTGTTCGGAGCACCAGATCTTGATTCGTTATCTTACGGTGATACGGGATGTCAAATCGTCAGTGGCGACGGATGCGGAGCCGGTAGGGGAAAATCCGGCAAGCGGAAAGTGTTTTCCGCTTGCCGGCAGGGTCGCCTATGGATGCAGGCAGTGAAGTGCTGAGTGGTCCATCAGCTCAGGCTGGCGCGCACTCTCCGGGCCGCCTCCACCATGTTGCGCAGGGAGGCCAGGGTTTCGGGCCAGTCCCTGGTCTTGAGCCCGCAGTCCGGGTTGACCCACAGCCGCTCCTTGGGGATGAACTCCAGAGCCCGGCCCAACAGATTCTCCATTTCCTCCACCGACGGTACTCTGGGACTATGGATGTCGTAGATTCCGGGGCCTATCTCGTTGGGATAGGAATATTCCCGGAAGGCCTCCAGCAGTTCCATGCCACTACGGCTGGACTCGATGCTGATCACGTCGGCGTCCATGGCTGCGATGGATTGCACGATATCGTTGAATTCGCTGTAGCACATGTGGGAATGGATCTGGGTCGAATCGGCCACACCGGAAGTCGCCAGGCGGAAGTTCTCCACTGCCCATTCCAGGTATGCGCCCTTGTCTCTGGACTTGATGGGCATGCCCTCGCTGAAGGCGGCTTCGTCGATTTGGATGATGCGAATCCCGGCCTTTTCCAGGTCCGTGACCTCCTGGCGGATGGCCAGGGCCAGCTGGCGGCAGACTTCGGCTCGTTCCATGTCGTCGCGCACGAAGCTCCAGCACATGATGGTCACGGGTCCCGTCAGCATTCCTTTCATGGTTTTTTTTGTCAGGGATTGTGCGTAGGTGATCCACTTCACGGTCATGGGCATGGGCCGGTCGATGTCGCCGTGGATGATCGGCGGCTTCACGCACCGGCTGCCGTAGCTCTGGACCCAGCCGTTGGCCGTAAAGCAGAAGCCGTCCAGTTGCTGGCCGAAGTATTCCACCATGTCGTTGCGTTCGGCCTCGCCGTGTACGAGTACATCTAGACCGAGGTCTTCCTGGATGCCTACCACTTTGTTGATTTCGTCGCGCATGGATGCTTCATAATCCTGGGTTGTGATGTCCCCGTTTCTGAAGAGGCTGCGCTGTTTCCTGATTTCGGGAGTCTGGGGGAAGGAGCCGATGGTCGTGGTCGGCAACAGGGGCAGACCGAGCCAGGATTGGGCATTTTTTCGCGCGGGGTACGGGGCGTTGCGTCGGGTCATTTTCTCGTCAACCCGGGCGCACCGTTCGCGTACCGCCGCGATGGTCACCTGGGGACTTTGCCTGCGAGAGCGCATGGAGATGGCGTTGGCTTCAAGCTCGGCCGCGCAGTCCTCGCCGTTCATGGCCCGGGCCAGCAGACGCAGTTCCGCGCATTTCTGGACGGCGAAAGCCATCCAGCCTTTCAGCTCCTTGGGCAGGGCCGTCTCGAGTTCCAGGTCCACCGGGGTGTGCAACAGGGAGCAGCTGGAAGCGAGCATGATCCGATCCGCACCCAGACCGGCGTGCACGATGTCGAGTGTGCGCAATGCGCGGTCGAGATCGGTTTTCCAGATGTTTCTGCCATCGACGATGCCTACGGACAGGGTCATTTCGCGTGGCAACCCCTTCAGGATGGAGTCCAGGGCCCTTGCTCCCCGGGTCAGATCCGTGTGCAGACCTGCACATCCCGAAGTCAGGGCCAAATCCATGTTGTCATCAAGGGCATCGAAGTAGGTGGTCAGGAGCAGTTTCGCTCCGGCCTGATTCAGGATTTTGTAGGCATGGGGGAAGGCGGCCCGCGCAGCCGGGCTCATGTCCGCGCACAAAATGGGCTCATCGATCTGGATCCAGGAGCACAGGGGCCGAAGTTTATCCAGGACGTGAGTGTAGCGGTTCAATACCTCGTCCAATTTGTTCCATGGATCAAAGCCTTTCACGCCCTTGGCCAGAGACAGGTAGGTGATGGGTCCGAGCAGCACGGGCTTGGCCGAGCAGCCAAGATCCAGAGCCTGAAGGGTGTCCCGGACAATGGTTTGCGAACCAGATTTCAGCGGAGCGGCTGAGATCTCCGGGACCATGTAGTGATAGTTGGTGTTGAACCATTTGGTCATGTCCAGGGCCGGAACATTGCGCTCGGCATCGCCGCGCGCCATACAAAAGTAGGTGTCCAGGTCCGGTTGGTCCGTGGTCAGGAATCGCTCGGGGATCGCACCAAGCATGAGAGAGGTGTCGAGAACGTGGTCGTAGAGGGAAAAATCACCCGTGGTGACGTGGGTCAGACCGGCCTTGGCCTGGATCGTCCAGTGGCGTCGGCGTAGTTCCTGGCCCATGTCCAGAAGGTCTTGCCGGGTGGCCTGCCCTCGCCAGTAGGCCTCCAGAAGGCGCTTGTGTTCCCTGTTGGCTCCGATTCGCGGGAAGCCGAGAATGTGGGTTTGCATCCGTGTAACTCCTTTTATTGAGGTGGAATAAAAGGAGCACAAACACTCGAAATGAAGACAACGCAAAAAGACGGCCCATCCCAGGGACGTAACGGCCGGTTTTCGCAGGATGCCTGTCTTATCGCGAGACAGTCGTGCTCCATGCGTTCAGGGCGTCTCCTGGCTTCCGGTCCGTTTGTGCCCTGGCCTTCCCGCTTTCGCAGTGACCATGGCCGGATTTTGTTCCGGTTACAGTGGCGCGTCCGCGACGGATTTTCACCGTCTTCCGTGTCCTGAACGCTTGTACAGAGCGCGCCAATAGCCCGGCGTGCCCGGGATGGCAAGGCGGGTTCGAGGGCGCGCGGCGGGGCCAATCAGAGCGGGTTGGTTCTGGAAGGCCGCCTTTTCTTTTTGGGTGTGTCCAGACAATTCAAGTCCTCCGGCGGATTCATGGACAATCAGGGCGATGGGTGCGGTAGCCAGCGCTTGAGTTCGACTTACCGCTGGTACGTCTTTTTCGACATTGTTGAACGTGCGCCATCCAGCGAGTCGCGCGATTCTGTGCTAACTGGGATTTCATGAAGCCTTTCTTGAATTGGATGCCCGTTATTGCACATGAAAAATTAATGGATGGATGGATACGGATCGATGAGCGCTTAAGTTGAAGTGGATCAAGGCCGGACTCGCTCGGGGATAGCGGGATGCGAAAGACCTCCGGACAGAAGTCCGGAGGCCGCTGTTAGGGATGATCGAATCTGAATCTCATGACGTCACTCACTCAGGGCGTCGGCCCAGAGAAAGAGTGCTTCTGGATACTCCAGAACCCCGGAATCAACATACTGGGGCAGCACGTATACGGCGTGATTCCTGATGGCCGGGATTTCGGCCAGGGCCGGGTTCTGGCGCACGGCTGCGGCCAGGGCCTTCTGAACGGCATAGGCGTTGCCGAAAACGGCGATGACGTCGGGCGCGTTGGAGAGCATGGGCTCAAGATGCACCCCGTGTTTGCGTTTGGGGGCGGTGAAGTATCCCTTGCTGGCCGTGGCGTTGTTAACGGCGAAGGCGTCGCCGACATTGGTTGCGTCCATTTTGGACAGAATGAAGCGATCTGTGTAACCGCCGGGGGCTTCAATCTGGACCGTGATCTTGCCCGTGCTTTTCTGCTGGATGCCGCTCAACATGAGCACTTTCTTGCCGGGTTTGACAGCCTTGGCTTTGTCTTTCGACGTGGCCAGGGCCGAGGCGTATCCGTCGAGCACCGCGCCGACCCTGTCTTCTCGGCCAAGTAGCTTCGCGGTTTGCCGCACGGCGGAATCAAGGCCCTGGTTGAAATCGACGAATTCAACGCTCAGTCCCTTGCCTTCAAGCAGAGGAACTGCCTTTTCCGGACTGACAGAAGGCATGTACGTGCAGAAATTGGCGTTCTTTTCTATGATGACCCTGGTTATGCCCAGGCGTTTGGCCGCCTCGGGCACGGTTTCGGGTTTTTTGATCGCCCGACTAGGGCAGCCCAGGATCTCGGAGCCGCCTCGAAATGTTTCGGTCAGGGGCCATAATGTGGCGCGTACGGCCATGGCCTTGGGCAGCACGCCCAGATTGTAGGCCACGTCCACCAGCCGGTCGCCGATCATGATGACCTCGGCGTGATCAGGGGCCGGGTTTCTTTCGGCCATGACAACATCTGCCTGGAGAACGCTCAGCCCCAGGAATATCGAGGCCACTGCAAGAATTCTATTAAAGGTCTGGACTGATCTGTATTTCAACATGGGCATTTCTCCTGATAGTTGCTTAGAATTTCATGGTCAGACCGGCGTACACCGTGACCGGTTCAATCTGCTCTACGTCGTTGCGATTGAGACGGGTGCCGAAGATGTTTTCGGCGCCGGTGAAAATCTCGAAGTTGTCATTGATGTCTTTGGCCAGATAAACACCGCAGATTGTGTACGATTCCTTGTCGCCTTCGGCATAGGTCATCTGGTCCACAAAAGAGGCATGGAAGTTTGCGCGAAGACGATACTCGGGCAGGGTGTAGCCGAGTTTGGCGAAGGCCTTGAATTCGGGTTGACCGCCAACATCCTCGCCGGACTTGTTGTCCGCGTCCAGCCAGATGGCGTTTCCGTCCAGGGAGAAGCCCAAGGGCAGCTTGACGCCAGCCTGAACCTCCACGCCCTGCAAGGTTGCCTCGGCGATGTTTTCGTAGATGTAAAAATCCTTTTTGTTCTTGCCGGTACCTTCGGAGCGATCGAAGACCGACTCGATCAGGTTGTCCACCTCGGTCCGAAAGAGGGTGACACCGCCGTACATGTCGCCGTATTCGCCTTCGACTCCCACCTCGTAACTGGTGGATTCCTCTTCCTTGAGGTCTTCGTTGGCCTCGTAGACCAGTTTGCCCTTCTGGCGCAGGGATTTGACATACAGTTCCGACAGGGACGGAGCCCTGAAGCCCTGGCCGAAGGAGCCCTTCAGGCGTAGCCCTTCCAGAATGGTGTAGACTACGGAGGCGCGCGGAGACCAGTGCTCGCCGAATTCGGAGTGGCTGTCGTAACGCAGGGACAGGGTCAGGGTCAGAGGATCGAGGATCTGGAATTCGTCCTGGAAAAAGAGGCTGTAATTATCCGTGTGCTCGTTGGTGCCCATGTCGTTCTGGGTGTCATCCAGGCCTTCGCGACGAACTTCACCGCCAGCGGTAAGCAGGTGGTTGCCCAGGAAGAGGCCTGAATAGCGAGCTTCGAGCTGGTTGGTGTACTGCTCCGTGACGCGCTCTCCGGAAGCGGCAAAAGGAGTGAATCCGAGTTCGTTGTCGAATTCCGAGCGGTTCAGACGGACCATGACGTTGTGCACGTCCATAAACGCGGCGTCGTATTGCAGGAAGTATCCCTGGCGACTTTCGTCGGCGGTGCGTGTGCGGTCCGATCCTTCATAGAACTGGAGCCCGTCGTAGGTGTTCTGCATGTACTCCGCACCCGCGCTCAGGGACTGACCGTCGGTCAGATCCCAAGCCAGACGTCCGGCCAGAAAAGCGGGTTCCTGCGAGAAACCGTCGTCCGGGGCGGCGCCATTCCTGTCCCATCCGTTTTCATGCCCGGCCTCCATGGCCAGCAGCGTTCGCACCTGATCCGTGCCCCCACCGAGATACCCGCCGAAATTGAAGCGATCATTTTCGCCGTCAATCTGCCTTCCGTATTGGCCACTGGCCTTGGCCGTCACTTCACGTGACGCCTTTTTGGTTATGATGTTGACCACGCCGCCAAGGGCGTCGCTGCCGTAGAGGGAGGAAGCCGGGCCGCGAACGATTTCAATGCGTTCGACCATGGTGGTGGGGATCTGGCGCAGGTCGACCATGTCGTTGAACCCGTAAGCCAGACGGCGACCGTCGAGCAGAATCAAGGTGTGCTTGGCGCGTGCGCCACGGATGGAAGGCACTTTGACCCGTCCGGATTCGTTGCTGACGATCAGGCCCGTTGCTGACTCCAGGGCCTGGGCCACTGTCTGGGCGTTCAGTTCGGTTATGTCCTGGGCCGATATGACTTCGATGCTGCCCGGAGCGTCTGCGATGCGTTTTTCGGTCATGGTCGCGGTGACAACCATTTTATCCATGTTCTGATCGGTTCCTGCATGTGCGGCCGCAGTGGCGAAGAGCAGGGCGCCGAGCAGGGCCAGCCGAAAGAGGTGCCTTGGCATGTCTTGATTTCCTTTGTTTTTGGCCGTTCGCCGGTCCGGCGGCGCTGCGACACGTTGATGATATCCGGACGCTTAGAGGGTTGCGGCGACCTTGAGCAGCGCTGCCGCCTGGGCGCGGGTGTTGGGAAAATGCTGGGCCCGCTCCAGGGCGGTAAGGGCCATGTCGCGGTTTTTGATGCGCAGGGCGCAGTAGCCGCGCATGAGGTGGGGATGGCCGTCGCCGGGATTTAACTGGGCGCTGTGCGCAAAGGCGTCGGCGGCCTGGTCGTATTCGCCCAGTTCGAACAGTGCGCGCCCCATGGCCTGCCACAGGGCTCCCGATGGCCGTTTGTTGATGGCTGTCTTTGCACTTTCCACGACCTTGGCCGGATTGCGTGCCGCCAGATGGGCGTTGACCATTTTTTCGCGCAGTTTGGGGCAATCCTTGCGCACCAATGCGTGTTCGTAGCTTTCTGCGGCCTTGGCCGGGACACCGATGGCTGCGTACAGGTCGCCCATTAAAACCAGTTCCTCGGGCGTGGGTTGGTGCATGCTGGTGTATATTTCCCAGGCGGCCAGACTTTTCCGGTATTCGTTCTGTCGGGCCTGGATCTGCGCCAGGAGCTTCCAGAGTGCGGCATTGTTCCCGTCATTCGCCAGCATGCCGTCCAGGATCCGGGCCGCCTTTTTTTCCTGTCCCAGATCCAGATAGACCTTGAGCAGGGCTTCCAGCCACGGAGTCTTGGGGTGTCCGGCCTTGCCCGAGGTCAGGTGTTCCAGGCCGGACAGGGCCTTCTTGGCTTCGCCACCCAGGATATGGGCCGCGCAGGCGTGGAAGAGCAGATCATGGTCCTTTTTTCCGCCCAGTTCATAGGTGCGGGTCAGGGCTCGGCCGGCCAAGGGATGATCGCCCAGATCCAGGGCGGTTTTGCCCAGGTTTTGCCAGCCCGGAGCGTAGTCAGGCTCAAGCTCGGTGCAGCGCTGGTAATGGGGTAGCGCATCCTTGGGTTTGTTTTGCATGGACAGGGCGTTACCCAAGGTGAATTCGACCAGATGGTGAGGAGTATCGGCATGGGCTTGCCGAAATTGGCGTAAAATCTGGGTGGCCTTGGCGTGGCTGCCATTTTCCATGGCCTGTCCGGCCTCGTACAGGGTCTTTTGCACAACCGGGGGCAGTTCCGAAGCCTGGAGCACGGTAGCCATGGACAGCAGAATCAGAACGGTCAGGACCACCGGTCCTCTGTTCGCGGAAAAGAAATACGTAGTCATTGCTCAACCCTCGAATTTGAATTCAATGGTAGTCACGAACCATGTGCGCACGGCGGTTCCGGACTTTTGGCCCGGCGTGAATTTCCAGCCGGACAGGGCCCTGCGCACGCTTTCGTCGAAAACGCCCTCGGGTCTGGCCGAGATGATCTCGACATTGTGGACCGCTCCGGTTTCATCCACCAGGAAACGGACATCCACAGCTCCATTCAGGCGCATGCGCTTGGCTCGCTGGGGATAGATGGGCTTGATCTGACTCAAAGGTATCGGAATCTGGTCGACCTCGCCCATGGCGTAATCCTGGCCGAAGGCGGCAACAGGAGCGGACGAACGGCCAACCGGTGCGGCCACTGGGGCACCCGTGGCCAGTTTGGTGTTGAGCTCGAAGTTCAGGCTGGGCAGGACCAGGTCCATTTTGGGAATGTCGGGGCGCGTGCTGGGCATGGACATGGGCGGCAGCTCCTTGGGCGGTTCCCGGGGCGGTTCCTCCTTGGGTGGAGAGTCCTCTTGCGGTGGGGGCGTTTCGCGACGGAGTTCCACCATGTTGACGACGTTCAGACTTTCCAGGTCCATTTTGGTCACGGGTTTACCCACCGTTGCCGGAAGCAGGGCAAACAGGAGCAGGTTGACCGCCAGGGCCCCGGCCAGAGCCGCGTAGATACGGAAACGAGCGGTCATCTCAGCTTTCCCCGTCGGTCCGGGAGGCGGCAATGCTCACGTTTTCGGCACCGGCCAGGCGGCATTGGTCCATGACCTGGATGACCACACCGGTGTTGCTCTCTTTGTCGGCGACAATGACCACCGCGCCTTCGGGATTCTCGGCCAGGGAGCGCTCCACGTGGGCGCGCACGCTGCGCACGTCTATTTCCTTGGATTCCAGGAAAATCTTTCCTTCGGAGGACACACCGACGAGAATGTTGCCGGCCTCCTTGAGGGTGGCCGTGGAGGCCTGGGGGCGCTGAACGTCAACGCCGGTTTCCTTGACGAAGCTCGTGGTCACCATGAAAAAGATGAGCAGCAGGAAAACCAGGTCGATGAGCGGAGCCATGTTGACTTCGGCGGTCTTGCCCCTGCCGCGTAGGTTATGTCGGGCGTTGATCACAGGCACCTCTTAAGGACAGATACGGTTTCATCGAGTCGGCCTTCGAGGCGCGTGGCCCGGCGATGGAGGAAGACACTCATGAACAGGCCCGGAATGGCGGCCAAGAGTCCGCTCTGGGTAGTGATGAGCGCCTCGGAAATGCCGCCAGCCATGGCCTTGGCGTTGCCGGTTCCAAACAGGGATATGACGTCGAAGGTCGTAATCATGCCAGTCACGGTGCCGAGCAGGCCGAAAAGAGGGGCCACGGCGGCCAGGGTGGTGATGATCGCCAGGGAGCCCCGGATGAGGGGTCTGGCGCGCATGGCATGACGCTCCAGGATGCGACGGTCGATGTCCCGGCGGCCGGTGCGTTCATCGAGGAACTGTCTGACCAGATCGGCGCGTAGTCCCCGACACTCTGTTGGCAGGATACGATCCTTCAGGGCGTCCATGGCCTGGCGGAGGCTGATGTCCCGGCGGGCCTGATCGGCGAACCAGATCCCGCGCTCGATGATCAGTACCCACATCCAGCAGGATGCCCCGATGAGCGGAATCATGATCAATCCCCCGGGACGGAGGTAGTCGAAGGTGGTGCTGAACATGTCCATGGCTGTCAGTTGCAGGCTGATTCGCGATAGATGATATTGGTCAGGGCCACGGCCTTTTCCTCCATGTCACCGACGATGTGGTCCACCTGGCGGTTCAAGAAGGTGTGTGCGAGCATGATTGGAATGGCCACAGCCAGGCCGAGCATGGTCGTGACCAGGGCCTCGGAAATGCCGCCGGACATCATTCGCGGATCTCCCGTGCCGTACAAGGTGATGACATGGAAGGTGCTGATCATGCCGGTCACGGTGCCGAGCAGGCCCAGCAGAGGTGCTACGGCCCCGAGCATGTTCAGCATGGGCAAAAAACGCTCCAGGCGCGGCAGTTCCTTGAGGATGGCCTCTTGCAGGATGCTTTCGAGAGTCTCGCGGTTCTCGCCGCGCGCGGTCAGGCCGGCCTTGAGCACGTTGTAGACCGGACGGTCTTTTTTCTCCCGAACCATGTCGTCGCATTCGGTCCAGCGGGCTTGCAGGGCCAGAGTGTTGACCTTGCCCATGACCCGGTCGGCGTTGTCGTGGACGCGTTTCAGAAAGATGGTCCGCTCCACGCTCATGAGCAAAGCCAGCACGGCGATGGCCAAAATGGGCCAGACGAGCAGTCCGCCGTTCTTGATCTGGTCGATGAGGGAATTTGTGTGCATGATTTGTCGCAGTGCCGCGCCGCCGGTGATGTCCAGGGGCATGGTCTCGGACTTTCCGTCGAAATAGAGGTCCAGGGTCCGGCGCATGAACCAGTCCGGCAGGGCCGAGAGAGCGAAGAACTGACCCGTTTCCTCTGAATAGCGCAGGAATCCGGTCTCCGTGCCGGTGCGGTAGGCGGCGGTGAAGGGGCCGACGACCAGGACGTCGCCGTCCACGGTCTGACCGTCGCGGCCGACAAACGCGTGTTTGCGCAGGGATACTCCGGCCGTATGCTCCATTTCCCCGAACATGAGCTCGCCCATGCGGGCTGCGTCGGCAAGGCTTGGAAAGCGGTCCTTGTCTATCATGGGGGCCAGGATTTCGCGGCGATCGGGGAGCAGGGCCGTGGTGGGGGATTGGTTCAGGGCTGCATCCAGATCGCGGGCGACCACGCGAAGAGTTCCGATCAGTTCGCGCTGGCCCAGTTCGCTGTCCGCACGCTGGAGTTCCAATTCCTGTTTCTGTCCGACAAGTTCCGTGATCTCTTTGTTGAGGGACTCCAGTTCGTCCGCGAGCCTGCGGACATCTCGCTCCAATCCGCCAACTTCCCCTTCCAGGGCATTTCGGTCGTTGAGGATGCGTTGTCGGGCTTCCTTGGCCTGGATGCCCGCAGCTTCGTACTCGCTCTTGGCCTTGCGGGCCGCCGCGCGCATGTCTTCGGCCCCGGCAGGCAGGACCAGGCTCAAGCCGAGGGCGAGAGCGCAGGCAGCTATAATGATGTGGTGCATGGTGAATATGATTTTCATTGCGGTTCGATCCTTCCGATGGGGAGTTCAAGCAGTTCGGCCGTGCGTTCCCGCCGGGCTACCTCCATGGCTTTGGTCACCTGGTCGAGGCTGTCTTTGGGCAGGGGTGTGAATTGCCGCGTGACAGGGTCGAAATGTCCAGCCAGGAGGCCGTCGGGAGTGCGCCAGAACAGGCTGATCCGACCCAGACGCAGAATGTCGACCAACAGCGGGACGCCATCCACGGACACAGTGTCCTGATAGACCTCGACACTGCGGCCGTAATCGGCTTCGATCTGCAGTGCCTCCATGATGCGGCGCAGTTTTTCGGCGGCCGAGGCGTCAGGCCTGATCAGGATCTCGTGCAACTCGGCCAGACGCTGGGAGCGTTCCTGGGGCAGGAAAGGCAGATCGCGGGCAATGGCCTCCTCCAGACGGGTCAGGGTTTTTTCCAAAAATGGCATGAGGTCACGCTCGAACTCCGTCGCCCCCTCGATGCTCCTGCGGGTCTCGGCAACCATTTTGGCCTCGAGATCACGCCGCTCCATAGCCAGCGTGCGTCCGGCCTGGAGGCGTTCCTTTTCCGCAAGCAAATACTCGTGTCTGGCTTGCAGTTCCTGTTTGCGGCCGGACCATTCGTCGGTTTGCTTTTGTGTCTGCTGGTGGATTTCGATGGCCTGCTCCATGGTTCGCTGCACCTGGACAGGGTCGTCGGCCAGGGCTGGGCAGGCTGTTCCCAAAGTCAGGCATAGGGCCAGGCTGGCCAAGCTGTTGCGAACGAAAAGACAGGCTTTCGGTTTGGTTGTGAACTGTCTCATTTTTCTCGCCTTTGGTGTGATTGCGCGTGTGCTTTGATGTGGCTGGATTGTTACTGGCATCGTATTTTTAATCCCGACTTTTTTTGTAAGAAATTGTTTCAAATAAATATGTTAAACATGAAAGCGACTACTTTTCCTACATGTAAATTTAGTTTTGTCTAACGCATGCGGCCAGGAATTACCGGTGGAAGCCAAAGGCTGCTGTATCTTAAACAGGAAGGCGATTGCCTTTCCTACATGCAAATTTAGTTTTGGCTAACGCGTGCGGCCAGGGATTGCCGGTGGAAGCCCACAATCCCTGGTGCGTCCAGATGGATCGAAACTGGTCAGGAGGACGGAGAGTCCGCCGGGTGTTGGCCTTGGGCGTGAACCGGCCCTGATCGGTTTGATGATATCGCAGCTCGGTTTCTTGTCGTTTCCGGTCCAAAGGGGCGCAGACGGTTCAAAAGAACGGGGGTCACGAAATAGTCCGCGCCCAGAGCAGCCAGTATACCTGCGGCGACGAGGAAGGACATGTTGACAAAGACCTTGGCAGCCGAAGCTGCGTAGGCCGAGAAGCACAGGATGAGGACCAGGGAGGTCAGGAGCAGGGCAGATCCTACGGATTCGAAAACTCGGCGTACGCTTTCCCGGTAATTGCCGGTGCGTTCGAATTCGAGCTGGCAGTGGTTGATGAAATGAATGGTGTCATCAACGGCCAGACCGAGGAGCATGGGGATGATGGTCACGGTCATCATGTCCAAGGGGATACCGGCCAGGCCCATGATGCCGCCCACGACCATGGCCGGAGCCAAATTGGGGACCATTGCCACGAGGCCCAGGGGCAGACTGCCGAAGACCAGGGACATGAGTATGGCGATGACGGTCAGGGCGATGAAGAAGGATTTGATCTGGCCCCAGGTCACGTAGTCCTGCATGACCGTGAACTGCGAGATGGAGCCAATGAGCAAGACCTTGGCGTCGGGAAAGAGTTCGCGGCCACGCTCCTGGATGAGGCGCAGTTCCCGCACGGCTTCGCCGGAATTGTAGTCGTCGATCTCGACCATGAGCCGCAATCGCTGGTATTCATAGTCAATCCACTTTTCCGCCTCGGATCCCCCTGCGTTTTCATAGAGTAGCAGCACCTGGGCCACGGCGTTTCGATCTTCGGGAATGGTGTGAAAGTCGGGGTCGCCATTGTTCAGAACCTGGTGCGTATCCTTGATGATATCGATCAGTGATGTGGTCTTTTTGGTCAGGGGCAGTGTGTTGATCTCTGAGATGAGCTGGTCGAATTTCTTCAGATTTTCCGGTTCCTTGGCCTCTCCGGGTTGGCCGAATTCCAGGGCGACACCGTAGGAGTAGAGGGAACCGACCCTGGTGTGACCGATGTAGTCCAGACGTTCCACGTAGGGCACATCCATGCCGAAGGTGCGGCGGATGTCGAAGGACACTTCGAACCGGGCGATGCCCAGCAGGCAGACCACGGTGATCAGGCCAAGGGCGGTCATGGTCAGTCCGGGACGGTTCAGGACGCGGGTTCCGAGGATTTCCATCACCCGGTCCAGACCCGCCAGTACCCCGGCTCTTTGCTGCGTCTGTGGTACCTTGTCCCGGCCGAAGCTGAGCAGGGATGGCAGCAGCACTATGACCAGGATGTACGTCACGCCGACCAGGCAGGCCCCGGTCAGGCCGACCCAACGGATTGGCCGCAGCGGGATGAACATGAAGGAGCACAGGGCGGCCATGGTCGTCAGGGCGCTGAACAAGAGCGGCCAGCCTGTCTCGGCAACGGCGTGGATCAGGGCAGGCCGTCTTCGTCCCTCGGTCGCCAGTCCGTGCTTGAAGGCGTTGAAGACATGGATGGAGTAGCCGATGGCCTGGGCCAGGCTCAGGAATACGGGAAGGAAGATCATGGATGGGTCGTTGCGGATGTCGAGGAAGCCCTGGGCTCCGAAGACGATGACGTTGGTGCTGATGGCGGTGAGCAAGGGAAAGGCAACCCCGCGCACGCTGCGCAGGGACACGGCCAGGACGGCCATGGTCAGCAGGAGGGAAATGCCCAGCAGGCGCGGAGTTTCCTTGGCGAAGAAATTCCGCTTGTCCACGTTGATGACTGGTAGGCCCGTGGCCTTGGGCTGGAGAAAGGCATATTTTTCCTGGGAAATGATCTCGGTGACGATGCGTCCCACCGACAGGTCCGGATTTTCCGTGGAGTCCTTTTCCCAGTCGTCTGGAATAGGCTTCATGCGCAGCATGATCCAACTTTGTCGGGCGTCCTCGGACACGATGCGATTTTTGAACAGCGGCTTGGCCATGGCCAGATCGCGGATGCGGGCCAGTTCCCCCGGATCGCTTGGGATGGTCGCGGGCACAAGGTCGATGATTTCCATACCGTCCTCGGTCCCCAGGGTGAACTCGAAGTCGGTCAAGGAGACTATGTCGTCGGCGTAGGGGACTTTGGTCGTCAACTCCCTGCCCATCTCGCGGATGGCCCCGAGCACCTCTGGCGTGTAGACATTGTCGGCCTCGACCAGGATGGCACAGAAGTCCTCATTGCCGAAGATGTCCTCGAAGTGTTGTTCGGTGATCCGTAGTTCGTCGTCTTCCAGGAACCAGTTGTCCTGGTCGATGTCGCTTTCCAGTCGGGTCAGGCCGACTCCGGCGGCGAGCAGGACGCCAAGAAACAGGATGATGTTCAACCAACGGTATTTAATTATGATTTCGGCGACTGCCCGGAACCGGGAATTGATCTTCTGAATGTTGAGCATGAGCACCTCCGTGCGGATGTCAGAAACTGTATTTGAGTCGGACCCAGACCTGGGAATTGTCTTTGTAACGTCCGAACTGACCGTCATCGCCGCAGAAATAATCTGCTCCGACCAACAAATGGATGCCGTCGCGGATCTCGTAGTCGGCCTTGACGCGGTCAAAGATTTCGCCGTCGTTCAGATCGCAATAGAGCATGTTGGACAGGGTCAGGATCTGGCGCATCAGTTTTTTGGAAATATTGAGGGTGACCATCGAGGAGAAGGGCTCATCGCTGAGGTCGGACTCATGGTCCAGGATGTGCGTGCCGATCATTTGCGCGGTCACGGTCCAGTCGTCGCCGGGCGTCCAGTCCAGTCCGGTCAGCCATTTCAGGCCGTCCTTTTTGCGCGGATTGACGAACACCGAGTCCGTGTTCCTGTACTGGCCGAGCGTGTAGGCCGCCTCCCCCCGGAATACGAAATCGGACCAGGGCCGTGAGCATTCCAGCCCTAACACGGTCAGACGATGGTGTTCGGGCCTGTAGTCCACGTGCAGGATGTTCCCCTCGGTCCAGGCCGTGCGATGCATGGTCGCGAAGTCGTCCCAGGTATGAAAGACCGAAGCGGCTACGTCGAAGCCAGGCAGGTAGGCCGAAACCTTTACCGCAAGTTCGCTGTTCTCCAGGCTTGTGGCCGGTTCATCGGTTGAACGCTGGTTGATTCGCATGGAATCCGACACGGATTGTTCCACGGCCCACGGATTGTCGCCCTCTGGCAGGACCGCCGCCCTGAAGACCGGAATCCAGACGAGTTCCGTGTCGAACCACGTGCCCAGCAGGCGCAGTTTCATGGCGTCCACGGGCATGCGGATCTCGTCCAGGTCGCGGGACATGGATTCGGTGTAGTCCGGCGGCGAGATGAGATCCGTGATCTGCACCCCATCGGCCTTGCCCCAGATGACGATTTGACGGCCCAGACGCACGTCCCAACCTTCTCCAACATATTCGAGCCATGCCTCGTGCAGGTCAGCCCCGGTTTCCGAGTCGATGGTCCAGTTTTTTTCCGCGTCGGCCGAGGTAAAGAGATAGAGCCGGTCCAACTCGGCCTCGGCTTCCAAGCGTAGCTTGGCCCTGGCTGTTACCTGGTCGTGGGGGGCGCGGATCCGCAGGGACTGCATGGTCTCGGCCCAACCGGAGATGTGCAGCCAGTCCGGCAATTTCTCTTCCGCCCGGAGCGGGCTCGCTCCCAGCAGGGCAAACAACAGAGCCAGGATGGCCACGACGCGCATGGCCAATTACCGGATGCGTCCGCGTTCGATGGCGGAAACCTGAAACATGTCGTCGGCCAGCCCCGCATCGTAGCTGATGGAGCCGATTTCCATGATGGTTTTGTGATCGCGGGAAACGTTGTCCATTTCCGAGCGCAGCACTGTCCAGAAGCCACCCTGTTCCTGGAATTCCAGGACATTGTAGATTTTAACCAGCCCGTCCTTGTCGAAGTATTCAGCCTTGAGGGTCACGTGGGCGGTCTTGCTGACCCAGAACATCCGACGGGTGTACAGATCATTCGGGTCCACGGGCACGGATTCAACCTTCCAGCAGTCATGGTCCATGACAGTTTCGCTTCCGATCAGGGTGTGCGCGTCCTTGGCCACGGAGCGCCTGCCCATGTCGTCGTAGGTGAAGTCGGTGCCCATGAAGTATTCGTTGCGAGAGGAACCGCTGATGCGGCGAACTTTTTTCATGGCTGGCATGTACAGCCATTTGTCGTCATCCTTGCCGATTTCCTCGTAATCCCAGGCCAGGTAGGCCGTGCCCCGGACATCGGCCGGTTCCCGGAAAACCATGACCGATTTGCGGTCCGGACCGTAGTCCTTGGACCAGCTCTCCACCTTGCGCACGCGCTGACTGCCGCGCTTGTTGATGAGGGTCATGGTCAGGATCGATGTCCGATCCTCTCCGTCGGCGCGGTTGTAAGCCAGGGTCATGATTTTTCGCCCGTCGGGCTCGTCCGCGAGGACCGGGGCGGCGGCCAGACAGAAGCTCGCCAGGCAGATCCAGCAGGCCAGAGTGTGGATAAGGTGATGCATGCACAGTTCTCCGTGAGTTTTGTTAGCCTTTGCGGGCGATATCGAGGTCCATGTCGCCCATGGGGGTCGATACGGTGCGCGAGCGCACGGACTTGAAACCGCGGCGCAGCATGCAGTCGGCGATTTCGCCCTGATCGAAGTAGAAGGCCTGGCCGGCGGCTAGCGCCGAACCCAGATGTCCCAGAAGTTGGTCCGGACGAGTTCGCTCATGGGTCAGCCCGTCCTGGAAGGCCATGAAAACTCCGCCGGGGTTCAGGGCCGTGTGGATTTTTGAGAGCAGCCGGTCCAGGTCGTGGCGGGCGAAGTTGAGGGTGGCGCAGGCCCAGATAAGATCGTAGCCCCCTCCGATGTCGTCCTGCAGGTAATCGCCGCCGCGTGTAACGACGCGTTCCCCGAGTCCAGCCGCCCCAATGAATTCGTCGGCCACGGCGGTTACGGCCGGCTGGTCAAAGATCACGGCCGTCATCTTTGGATGGGCGGTCACGAAGGCCTGGGCGAACATGCCGTGGCCGCCACCAAGGTCGAGCATGGTCCTGAAGGTTGGAAACTCCGGCAGGGCGGTCAGATGACCGGTCATGATCGCGCCCACCCCGCCCGTGACCCAGGCCGCGCTGGTCCTGGCCGATTCGGCCCACAGGTCTTCCGAGGAAAAGTGGGCGTCGGCGGGATTGGGGTTGGGGCCCTTTTGGACCAGTTCGGTCAGGTTCTGGAGGGGATCAAGGCACATGGCGTTGATCAGGCGCAGCAGTCCTCCCAGGAAGGCCGGACCGTCCGTACGCAAGTAGACCGAAGCCTCGGGCTCGTTGCGGTAGACGCCGTTTGTCTTGGAGAGGAGACCGATGCAGGTCAGGGCGTCGAGAAACATGCCCGTGTTGCCGGGGTGGGTCCTCAGCAGTTCTGCCATTTCCACGGCCGTGCGCGGGGTTTTCAGATGGTCGAAGACCCCCAGTTCAAGGCCGGACAGAAGAAGCCTGGAATGGATGGGAGCGGTGATCATGTCGTACAGGCGGCCGTAACCGGGCGCGGCAATGGTGGATGGGTTCATGAGATCCTCGCAAAAGAAATGAAGTGTTGTGGAACGTCGCCAGTTCTGTGCGCGTCGCGCCGGGAAACGTCTCCCCTGGCCGGGAGAAAAGGTGCCCCGAGCGGGAAAATGCGGATGCGGCGAGAACTGTTTCGGCTTTCCGAGTGGTCGCTCCTGCCGACCTTACGCCAGGGCGTTGGAAAAGATAGGCCCGGCCAGGCCGCTTGGGTGCGGTCCGGCCGGGCTGTTTGGAGGGGCTATTTGACGGTGAAGGTCAGGCTGGCGCCGTGGTAGACTTGATCGGCCTTGCTTACGAGGTCCTTGTTTGCGAAGCTCGGTCTGTCCGGCGGATTAGGGTCCTTTGTGTTCTGGCAGTCAGGAACCGCTCACAGCCACGGGCCGATTCAGCGGGGATGTCGGGGCCACGGACTTCAATATGCTTTTCGAGCCGGACAACGTGGTCGGAGTGCTCAACGTCTTTTCTCCGATACTGCCAACAGATGAATTGCTTCGGGCTTCGTGCATGGCATCAAGTAGGGCTCCGATGCGCAGGCCGTTGTGGTTGGCGATTGCGGCAAGGGAGTCGTTGGTGGAATTGACCGACAGACCATTTTTTTTCAGCATGGCCAGGCACAGTTCTTCTTTCCATCCCATGAATCTGATCACTTCCCGCAGTTCCGCCTGTTCGGTAAAACCGTAGGGGGGCACGCCGTAGTCACGCACATGCATGCCTTTGATAAGCCTAAGTCCATCTACGAACTGACGCATGGGCGGCAGACCGGCCAGGCTTCCGGCGCAGATGTAGGCGGTAAGCACGGCGGCCGCCACGACGGGCCAACGGAATGGCGTCGCGCTGTCTTTCCGGCTGAGATAGGCCCGGACCGGGTTCCAGTTGAGCCAGGCATGGACGAGGCTGGCCAGGACGAAGAGCAGTCCGCTCATGATATGCACGAGATTCCATTGGCATCGGCCGAGTCCGATCATGCGCCAAGGAGAAAAATGTCCCACGTGGGTTGGGGGCGCGACTAACAATATGATGCTGCTGATCAGGAGTACGATGCCGGAAAAGAGCAGGACAAGGGACGTGGTTGCTCGTAGTTTTTTCATGTCTTTGATTCACCTTGCTGTGGGTTGTGGTGTGAAGCGTCAAAAATTCCAGATCAGTGTGACGCCGACGGTGCGTGGTTCACCGTCCAGGCAGACTGTCGTGTCCTCGAACGGGGAGATGAAAGTGCAGTATTCCTCGTCGAAAATGTTTTTCCCCCATAGGTACAAGCTCCAATTGTCCAGTTCGTAGCCCAAGCGCAGGTTGACGGTGCGGTAGGCCTCTTGGGTAGTCAGGTTCTCCTCATCGCCATGGAAGCGTCCGGAACCAAGCAAATCGGCGCGGGCAAAAAGGCCGTTTTCGGACCGGTATTGTGCGCCGAGACTGTAGGTGTAGCGAGGCGCGTTGGGCAGGAAATTGTCCGAATAGTCCTTTTCGATCAGGGCGGTCTGGGTCTGGTTCCACTGCGTGGCGGTGAAGTCGTCGAAACGCGATTCGTTGTAGCCGGCGCTTCCGAAGAAATCCCAGCCCGGAGCCGGTTTAGCCTGAAGTTGTACCTCCACGCCCTGGGAATGGGCCTTGGCCGCGTTGGTGATGGTTTTGGACAGGGTGCTGCGGTCATACTCCATGACCTGCTTGTCGGTAATGTCGATGTAGAAAAGGGCTGCGTTGGCCAGCAATCGGCCGCCAAGCCACTGCGTTTTCAGACCCAGTTCGTAATTCCAGGAATACTCGGGATCAAAGGTCAGGGTATCCGGTTTGGGTGTCATGGCGAAGTTGTAGCCACCCGTCATGTAGCCTTTGGACACTGACAGATAGGTCATGGCCTCGGGCGTGACATCATAGGCTATGACGGCCTTGGGCAGGATTTCATTATAGGTGAGGTCGTCCGAGCAGGTCGTGGCCTTGGTGAAATCCTCCACAGTTCCATCCATTTGCTGGTGATCCAGACGCAGACCGGCAGTCAGGTGCAATTTGTCCACGGGTGTCCAGGTCGCCTGTCCGAAGAGGGCCAATCCATAGACGTCGATGTCCGCGACCGGATTCATGAGTGTTTTGCCTGTGACTGCATTGATGAAGGAAAAATCGGTTTTCGTGTTGTCGGCAAATCCGTGCAGGCCGACCAGCCATTGCAGCGCGCCGTCTTTGTCTGAGGAGACGCGGATTTCCTGACTGTACTGGCGGGTGGAAAGATTCATTTTGTTGTAGCGCCGTCGGGCCTGGGCTGCGGTCATGTCCGCGTCGTTCAGTTTGTCAAAATGCTTGGCCATCAGGGTGGAGATGGAGACAACTTCGTATCCGTGGCCTTTATGCCTGGCCCGAAGGACTTGGGAATTGCCGTATTCCGTATAGGCTTGGTTCTCGTCGCTGGAGAAATCCAGGAAATCTGTTGCCTGGGGTCCGTCCAGAACCCGGTGTCCCCCTGAATGGTCGTCCAGGCACATGCCTTCTGCGATGAGGGAAATGTCCCAACGGGAAGTCGGGGTCCATCGCAGGGTACCTCGTCCGTTTAAATGCTGCTGGTCGGGCTCGGATCCGTCGGCCTGATTGTCCATGAAACCGTCGGAGGACTTGAATTGTCCGGCCGCACCAAGAAAGAGGCGGTCTTCCAGAACCGGACCGCTCACACTAGCCCCGGTTCGCACGGTGTTGAAGCTGGAATACTCGGTCAGAACCTTGGCCCGGATTTCGTCATCGGGTTGCCTGGTGACGATGTTGACCACCCCGGATTCGGTGTTGCGGCCGTATAGCGTGCCTTGCGGTCCCTTGAGGACTTCGGCCCGCTCGATGTCGTAAAGATCCAGATTGGGCATGAACTGGGACGGATAGCAGATGTCATCCACATAGAATCCGGCCGGGGAATAGAGCGATGCCTGGGAGGTGGAAATGCCCCGTATGACGATCAGATTCTGAAACGCGTTGTGCCGGTGCAGATGCAGGTTTGATGCGAATCCGGTCAGGGCCATGGCATTGTCGATGCCCGCGTCCTGGAGCTGGTATTCGGAAAAGGCGTCCATGCTGATGGGCACGGATTGCGGGTTTTCCTCCTTTTTTTGAGCGGTCACGGTGATTGTGCCCAAGTGGTTCGCTTGGCCGGTGGAGTTTTGTTCGCAGAATGCCTCACCTCCCAGAAAAAGCCAGAGTACGCATAATAAAAGGGCCATGGCTGAGTTGTTGCGCATCTGTTTGATCCTCCAAATTTTTAAATTTGTTTTGCGCGGTTATAATTGTTATAAATATTTGAAAATAATAAATATTATTAATATTTGTTGAATAATTAAATATGCAGCCTCAAACTCTTGGGGTCCTTTTATGCACGGAGCAAAGGAATGTATTTTGCGGCCCGCACGTTTTTTGTTGCGGGCCGCAGGACATGATTGCGTCGAAACGCCAGGGGCCTGATGGCGGCTGCGCCAGCGTTTAACGGGCGGAGGGGATTGGATGGACCGCTTTTTGGCGGCGGATTGTGGCCGGAGTGTGGCCAAAGCGGCGGCGGTAGGCTGTGGTGAAGTTGGCCTGACTGTTATAGCCCACGGCCAGGGCTATTTCGCTCAGATTAGTTTCGGTTTTTCGGAGCAGGTCTCGGGCCCTGCAGAGCCGCGCGTCACGCAACAGGGCGAAGGCCGTGGCACCGTAAATTTCTTTGAAACCTTGGTTGAGCTTGTTGCGGTTCAGTCCGGTTGTGCGGGCCAGATCCTCCAGGCCGGGCGGGTTCTCCAAACGCGCAAGAAGCAGGGCATGGGCCGCGCGTATCATCTCCTGTTCCCGGAGGGAAAGTGCTGCTTCGGCTGTGGGGTGCGGCCCCAGTTCGGCTAGAAGTATGGTGAATAGCTCAAGGGCCTTGGCTTCAAGATATACGCGCCGCATGGCATCGCGAAAAGGGCAGGACAGGATGTGTTCCATGACCAGTCGTGATTGCGCGGTCATGGCGGTCTGCCGGAGCAGGCCGCAACGGCTGACGGAGCAGTCTGGGACGTGGGTGTCAACAAAGGCCGGGTTCGTCGTCCCAAAGAGCTCTCGAAACGCGGGCAGGGAAAAATGCACGGACACTCCGCGAATGGGACCGGGGGCAATTTCCGTCACTCCGCGCGTCTCGGGGAGCCAGGACAAGAGACCATGGCCGGGCGGGCGTTCAAGCACCGTGCGGACGGGGCCGTGATTCAGGGTGAGGCGCTGGCGCTGGGTCAGATTGCAGCAAAGGCTGACGGGTGCGCATTCAATTTCAAAGGGGATGTGTACGGCGGTCTGACATTCGCCGGACATCAGCAGCATGGCCAGACCGGGACGAAGTTGGATAATTTCCGGCGTGCATTGAGCCGCAGGATCGTCCATACGCACGGACGTAGTGTGCGCGGCGCAGTTCAGGCGTCTGGTCATGGCGTCGCCGCCGCGAGGAGCAGAAGCCACGACCCGTCCAGTTCCATCAATTCCAAGCGGGAAAAGCCATGACTTTCGGCTGCGGTCGTGAACCATTCCGGCGTGAGGCGTCGGGCCGGATGCCCTTCGGGCAGTTGGACATGCCCGGCGTGTTCCAGGATGCCCAGCCGCCCGCCGGGTTTGAGTACGCGCCGGACCTCGTCCAGCATGAGGCCCAGATGGGTCGTGCGGCCGGGCATGTGCAGGACCATGGCCAGCAGGCAGGCATCCACGCGTTGCGCCGCCACGGGCAGGGAGGCGGCGATGTCCGCGCGCACAGGCAGGATGGTGGTCAGGTTTGCCCGCCTGGCGTCCGCATGCAGTTCGCCAAGGACGCGCTTCCAGGTATCCAGGGCCAGCACCGCCCCGTGTGGGCCAACCCGTTTCGCCGCATCAAGGGCGTAATCGCCCGGCCCACAGCCCAGATCGACGAAAACATCGCCAGCCTTCAGGCCAAGAGCGTTCCAAACATCTGGGGCGATGCCGGGCTGGTAACTGCTGGGACCGGACCTGCGTCGGCCGGGCGGTTCAGGCGTCATTCCCGTCCCCGGCCACGATTTCGGCTTGAATCCGCTCCATCCATTGCGGCATGCGTACTCCGTCGCGGGGCTGGCGCTCTGGAACATAGGGCTTGATGTCGATGACCGGGCTGTTGTCGATGGCGTCGAGGCCGGTGACATGCAGGATGTTGCCGCTGCGGGCGGTCAGGCGCACCGTGGTCATGAGTACGGGATTGGGCCGGGCCGGGCTGCGCGTGCCAAAAATGCCCACGCGCGGGAGTTCCTTGCGGCCCATGGGGTGAACCCGGGTCAGGAGGCGTCCATGGTCCGGCACCTTGTGCCCCCAGTAGAGGACGATCAGATGCGAATAATCGTCAATGCCGTCCAGAAGTTCCATCAGCTCTTCCCGAATGACGATTTCAGAAACAGCGGTTTTGGTTTCGCGGATGTGCCGGTGCATTTCCTCCATGCGCGCATCCATGGAGATGCCCTGGTCGTCGGTCTTGAGTATGGGTTCCGCGACCGCATTGCGGATGATGCCCACGGCCTGCACGGGCAGGTGCGGAAAATCGGTGCCATCAAAAACGGTGCGAGCCATTGATCCTTCCATCTTTTTCTCCTTGTTGGCCGCGGCGCGTGCCACGTCGTGTTTATTGGCGCCAGGCTTCCAGCGAAGCCAGCAGGCCGGTGACACGGTTTTGGACCTCCAGCACATCCTCCGCATGCGGCCGGTACTGGATATTTCCGAGTCGTCCGTATGCGTTTAGGTCTTCTTTGTGTGAAAATTGACCGATAACGTGCCACGAATCAAGAACTATGTATCCCAGATGTTCCAGAAAGGAGCGCAGCCACGCGGTCATGGGTTGGGCCTCGCGCTCGCCGATGTGCGGGCCGCCGAACGTACCGAAGCACACGCCGAACTTTCCGGGAATTATGGGTGAGGCCGGTTTGATCAGTCCCTGGCTGTTGTAGTGCTTCATCCGGGCCATGATGAAGTCCATCATCTTTTTGGTTGGCAGCCAGTCGATGACCGGTGAGCCGGCAAAGACGAGATCATAATCGAAAAAGTCCAGGTCCAGACTTTTGTCGATCTTGACCAGTTCGGAATCCAGGTCGTGCTCCAGGGCTGTTCCGTGGATGGCGCGGGCGATTTTTTCCGTGTTGCCGCTCAGGGAATCGTACAAAACAAGTGTTCTCATGGTGTCTCCGTGAATCAGAAGCTGTAGCGGACAGCGAGGTAGAGGTTGGTGTTGTTTTCAAATTGACCGAAAAAAGTGGTTCGGCTTTCACCCAGAAAGATGTTGCCCCCGCCTTCCAGGGTTAGATGATCCGTGCATGTGTATTGGATGGTTGGCCGCAGATAGGCGTCCTGGTCGCTGGGGCAGCAGTACGCGGACAGGGCGAGTTCGAGGTTCTGGTTCATGAGCAGTTGGACAAGTTGCAGGGTCAGCACATGGCGCAGTTCGTCGCGCGGTGCACCGTCGTGATGATTTTCCCGGTATCCTGCGTAATCCAGCATCTGCTCGACGTAGTATTGCAGGGTGGCTGTGCATTCTGGAGCGATTTCCCGGCTGTAGCCCACCAAGTAGCGCAGTTCCGAATTGGGGATATTCGGATCGTGGCCGTACGTGTCGTCCAGGGATTGGTACCAGGCGAATTCGGTGTTGCCGATGCCCTGACCTACCTGCCCGCGCAGGCTCGCACCCAGGCTGCGCAAGCGGGAAAAGGTCGCCTGGCCGTCCCGTGTCCGGGCGTTTGGGGTTTTCCAGAAACCATCATATCCGTAGGCCGCCAGTTCATAGCCTGTAAACGTGCGGGACAGGCGGGCCGCGAACTCGTCATCCTTGAACCAGGCGTTTGGCGTGACTTCGTTTACCACTGCGTCCTGGCCCGCGAGGCGATCACCGTCCCAGTATGAGACGTATTCGCCGGTGATAAACCGGTCCGGATCAAAACGCGGCGTGTAGACGAGGTCGATGTCGCAGACGTTCGTGAACAGACCTACCTTGATCGCGTCCGACGGGGCCTTGAGGTATTCGGCGGCGCGGCCGATGAAGAACGACCGCCAGTCCTTGGGGAAGAGGTCGTTCAGGAAGACGAGATCGCCGGTGCCCCAGGTCAGGATCTGACGGCCGATCTTCACGTCGAGCATGTCCAGGGGGCGGGCGAAGAACCACAGTTCCCTGGTGTCGTATTCGCCTTGTTCGGACACACCATCGGCCCAGGCATCCCCCTTGTACTTGAGGTCGAACCAGTCCGTGGTCTTCAATATTTCCATCTGCAGACGGGTTTCCATGACCGAGGCGTCGGATTCCTCGGGGTCGTCCTGCAGGCGCGCGCCGTAGCGCAGTTCCGTGTAGCCGTGCACTTCCGTGTCGAGCCGTTCCAGCAGGGAGCGTTCCCCCGCGTGCAGGTTGGCTGCGTTGGCCCAGATCAGCATGACCCAGGCCAGCGCGGCGAGAGCGGCCTTGTCTTTCATCGCGTGAGTTCTCGTGGAGGTCTGCGCAGATAGCGCTCGGTGAACAGGTCCGCCTGAAGACCCTGATTGTAGCCAATTCGAGAAAAAGACATGACCGTGGCGCTGCCGGAGTCCAGATTTCTGGCCACGGACTCGGCCACAGTGGGATAGACGACGGACTGGTCGTTTTCCTTCGCCTGGACGTTTTCGACCCTGGTCACTTCTATGGTTCTGTAAGCCCGGTTTCCTTCCCGGAAGAATTGCAAGCGCATCGGAAGGAATGTCTTTTTGTCCACATGCACGAAATAGTGGCTGAACTCCACGGATTCCGGAGTCTTGGGGACGTTATCGAGGATATATTCCGTATCGGTTTCGCCGATCAGTTCGTGGTTGTCTTCGGTGATGGCGCGTCCGGAGATGTCTTCGTACAGAAAGTCCGAACCCACGAAACTGGTCCGCTTGTCACTGGCTGCGATGCGTTTCACCAGATCAAGGCTTGGCATGTACAACCAGCGGTCGTCATCCTGTCCGGGTGCGGTGTGTTTGTGGACCATGAAAACCATTTTGCGCACATCGGCGGGTTCGAGGAAATAGACGTAGTACTGCTGCTCGGCGTCATTGTTTTCGTCCCGGCGCAGCATGGCCATTTCCCGCTTGCGAACACGGCCTTGGCTGTCCGTGATGGTCAGCTCAATCCGTCCTGTGGCGTCTTGACCCTGATACAGGGACGCGTGATTGGCCTTGCGGACGATGTTGTCCACGTCCAGGTCCGCGGCCCCGGCGGGCAGGACCGGTGCTGCCAGTACGAGGGCCGTCAGCAGTATGCGTTGAAGCAGTGACTGTGCGTGCATTTGTTTCTCCGATTGTTTCATTGTTTCTCGATAGGTGCCGCAATCAGGGTGTGAGATGGTAAGAATTTGTTTGCCGTCCCTTCCCTCTGCCTCCCCCTTCCTTGGCAGGAAGGGGAATCACAATGCTGCCGTCTCGATCTGCGTGGCCTTATCGTGCCCGCGTGGTGCCGAATAACCAGCGTTGGCACACGGTCAGCACGGCTGGCAGGCCGACAAGCGTCATGACGCCGGAAAAGGCCAGAATGCCGAAGAGCAGTACGGCCGTGGTCTTGTAAGGCACGAGTTGGGCGACCATGAGGGGCAGAAAGCCCAGGGCTACGATCAGCACGTTGCGGGTGATGGCCAGGGCCGGTTCGCCGAAGACATGGGGCAAGGCCGCTCCCCAAGACCCGGTTTCTCGCTGCAGTTGGCGGGCCCGCTCCAGGAAATGGATGGCGAAATCCACTGCGATGCCCAGGCTGATGGCACTCAGGACGGCTACAGGCATGTCGTAGTCCTTGCCCACAAGTCCGGTCACGCCGTAGATGGCCCCGATTGTCAGGGTCAGGGGGAGCATGCACAGGGAGCCCCAGAGTACGGAGCGGAACAGGATGACCATCATAACAAAGACGATGACGAACGATCCGCCAAAGGAGGCGAGCATTTCCCAGAACATTGTCTCTTGGAAGTGGAGATTGACGTAGTGCAGTCCGGCCCAGCGAACCAGCAGGTCCGCCGGCGGCTGGTGGGTGGCGATGTAGGCGTTTGCCGCGCGCACGGTCTGTTCGGTCAGGGTGCTGTCGCCTCGCGGAAACTGGAGCATGATGTTGGCCTGCATGAAATCAGGGGTGACGAAATGCCACAGGTCGTGCGGCCGATGACTTTGCTGGTACTGCATGCAGCATTCGGCCACGCCCTGGATGGTTTCGGGGACGCGGTGGTTCTGGGGGGTGCCGTCGATCAGTTCCTGATGGACCTTGCGCACTATATCGGCCAGGGACGTGCTTTTGCCGATCAGTCCGGCCCCATGCAGATGGGCCTGAAGGCCAGCCATGTATTCTAGTACGTCTGGACGTTTGAAAGGTTTGAGTCGTTCTTTTTCCAGTTCGAGGGCGGTTTTCAGTTCGTCAAGTACGGCGGATTTTGCTTCCGGGATTTTGGTCCGGCGGTTTTCGATCTGGCGAACGGCCAGATCCAGAAATCCTGCCATGGTTTCGGACTGGTTTGCCCATGCAGGCAGGCTGTCCGCGATGTCGCGGGCGATTCGAGGTGCGGCCGGATCGTTTTCAAATCCTGCGGCCACCTCCAGAAGGTGCGCCCTGATCCGGGCGACGTCATGCTCCGTCGGACTGCCCGCTTCCTTGCCCTCAAGCACCATATAGGCGGTATAGGTTCCGGCGAAATGACTGTTCAGGGCTGTGTCCGCCTGGCGGATGGGGTGACTTGTGCTGAACCGCTTGGCGTAGTTGTCGTTGACGTTGATCTGGGTCATGCCCCAGATGGCGACGCCGATCAGGGCGACCATCGCGGCCAGGACCAGCTTGGCCTGGTTGTGTGCGAATCGGCCGGTGGCGTGCAGAATGCGCGTCAACCGGGACACTTTCTCTCGCGCCCGGGCCGCCTGGCCAAAATTGGCCAACACGCGTTCCGGGATGAACATGACATAGGCGGGAATGAGCAGTACCGTGGCTGCCCAGGCGACCATGACTCCCAGAGCGACAAAAACCCCGAAAACTCTGGCCGGAGGAATGGAGGTGGTCACGAAAGACAGAAAACCGGCGGCCGTGGTCAGGGATGTGTAGAGGATAGGGGTGAACAGGCGACCCATCACCTCCCGAATGGTCTGTCCGCGCCCTTTGGCCGGGGTGTAGGTTTCGAAAAAGTCGGACAGGACGTGTACTGAGTCGCAAATGGCGATGGGCATGAGGAAAATAGGCAGCATGGAGCTTAAGATATGTACCGGATGGCCGAAGGCGATCATCAACCCCAGGGCCGAGACCACGGCCACAGTGGCTACGATCATGGGCAGGAAGATCAATGCCGGCTTGCGGAAAAAGAAATAAAGGAGTCCGAAAATGACCGCCATGGTCAGTGGGGCGGCCACGGTCATCTGCGTGAACATCTCCACGCCGATGGCGCATTCGGCCACCGGCAATCCGGCGATGTGGTACCGCTCTTCTCCGCCAAGTTCCGCTATCTTGCCTTGCAGTGCTTCATAAATCTTGTAGCTGAGCAGCTTGTCCGTCAACGGCAGATACAGGCACAGGGCCTTCCCGTCCTCGGAGATCATCTGTCCTTTGAGCAGCGGATTGGACAGGGCCTTGTCCCGGATGGCCAGGGCCTGCTCGCGCGTGGTCGGAGGGCGCGGCATGAGCCACTCAAAACGGATGGAACCCGGTCCGTTCTGGGCCATGTGTTCTGCCACGGACGGCGCGATCATGTCCGCCTCGATCACGCCGGAATACAGGCCGGGTTTGTCTGGATTCTCCCAGCGCAGGGACGTGGCGAATTTGGTCAATTCGAACACGCGACTCAGTGTCTCCGGGCTGAAAACTCCGTCCGGATGCCCTTCGTTGACGACCCCAATTACGATAGTTTCGCTTAAGGCGAATCGCGTCTTGCTTTCGTTGTGAAAGGTTCGCACCGGCGCGCTCTGTTCGAGCATGTTTTCCGGGTCGGTATCCATGGTGATCCAGGGAATAAATGCGCCCGTTGACAAAGTGAACAAGGTGATGGCCACGGCGATCCACCGATACCGGCGGATCGAAAATTCAATGATGCGGGATTTGAGTGTGAACATGGGAGCCTCGTTAAAAGTTAAGCTGCTTAACAATAAGTGCAAAAAAAAATGGATTCAGTCAGATCCTTTCAAACGCTTGTCAATGACATCGTCAATGGCTTCGAGCAGGACGGACAGGGTTGCTACCTGAGATAGGCTGAACGCACCCAGTCGAGATTTGAGACGGGCCAGATCCTGCCCGTGAAAGCGCTCGTGCGCGGCGAATCCTCTCCAGCCCAGTTCGGTAAGGGTCAGGATGAATTCCTTGTTGCTGTGCGGAGCCGGACTTTTGTCCACGAAACCTTTCTGCACGAGTCTTGAAACCATCTGCGAGGCCGCGCTCTTGGTCACTCCGAACCGCTTGGCCAGAGCCGTGACGTTGATTTCCGGCGTGTCGCCGACAGCTTCGATGATATGCGCCTCACGTGTGCTGATTTCCCCGTGCCCTTCAACCGGAATGGGCAGATTTTCGGCGTCGGCGTACTTGCGGGCCACGCGCACGAACTGGCGGATGGTGGTGAGGATGAATTCGTTCGTGTCGTTCATGAAATTTTTGTAAACATGCTTAACTATTTTTGTCAAGCAGCATGCGCCAAAAAAAAATGATTTGTAGCTGAAGAGTCGTGGTGTGAATGGAAACAGTGCAGAATGTTAATCGGACTGGGTGTGGACTGCTCGCTAGGTTCGGCGGTGCGCCGGTTCGTGCCCGCGTGGACACGAACCGGGCTGTTTGGAGGGGCTATTTGACGGTGAAGGTCAGGCTGGCGCCGTGGTAGACTTGATCGGCCTTGCCTGCGAGATCTTTCATGGGGCCGTCGGCAGTGACGTCATCCTTGTGGTTGACGTTGATCATCCACTGGCCGGAGCTTTGCACCCGGAACTGAGCCTTGCCGTTCATGAGATAGGAGAACAGCGTGAATCCATCGCTTTGGCCAAAGCTCTGGGAATGGGCCGTGACGAACTCCATGCTTTTGGCCGAGACCGTCAGGGGTTGGCCGTAAAAGAGCACATCCACTTCGACCAGATCGCCGACATGCAGGTTGCTCAAATCCGTACGGGGGATGATTTCCAGACCGTGGCCCAAGGGAGCCGGGTTGGTCCATGCACCCACGGTCAGATACGATTTGGCGAAGGCTTGGTATTTGACGGACATGAGCACCTTGTCGATGTCCTTGATGGCGTCACGCGGCTTCATCTGCAAGCGTTCCTTGCCGTTTTTGTCGATGTACTGGGTGAAGAAGGACGGGGTGGACACTGCGGACACCTGATAAACGCCCTGGACAGCTTCCTTCTTCAAGGCGATTTTCTGCAGGGCCATGTCAGCGGCGGTTACGTCGAAGCTGTTCGTGCTGTGCACGGTTTCCGCTGGTTTGGCTTCGGGCATGCGCAGGGCGGTCTTGCCCATGGCCGGATCAATCAGGTCAAACGATTCCAGGGCAATATGGCCGTCCTTGGAGCTTAAAATGTCATCCATGGGCAGGGCGTGTCCCCAGCCCAGGGAAACCATGGCGTGGTGTGCTCCGTGGGCGTGTGATTCAAAGACGTTGACCCAGATGGAGTGGGCCTGGGCCGAAGTGGCCAGCAGGGCCGTGAAGCAAAGGGCGAGTAGTATTTTCTTCATGCCTTGTTTCCTTGGTTTTTATGCGGCTGATGTTGCCCCCCCCCATTTTAGGAGGGGGAGTGAAAGGGCTCGATCATTCATTCGTCATGCCGGGCTTGAAACGTCTGGCATGTCCGCGGCCGTTTTCATTAGAAGTAATATGTCGTCCCGATACCGAAAGAGCGTGGGTCGCCGTAGGAGATCAGGCCGACCATGGAGTTGGACATGAACATGCTGACATACTCCTCGTCGGTCAGGTTACGGCCGTAGACGTAGAAGTCCCAGTCATCGAGCCGGTAACCGATCTTGGCGTCGACCAGGGTATAGCCGTCCTCTTTGGCGAAACCCTTGTTGGCGTCGTCGTAGAAATACTGCTTGCCGAAATTCCTGACATCGGCGCGGCCGTAGAAGCCGCTCGGATGGGTGTAGGCCACGCCGGCACGCAGGGAATGGGTGGGAGTCATTTCGATGTTCTTGCCGTCATAGTTGCCGCTGCCGTAATCGTAGTCGTCATATTCGGCCTCGATAAGGCCCAGGGCGGTGCTCAGTTCCAGTCCGTCCAGAGGCCGGTAGGTCGCTTCAAGTTCAACACCCTGAGAGTGGGCCTTCTTGGCGTTGTCCGTGACGTACATGGTACCGATGGCCTTGTAGACATGAACGTCTTCGATATCCATGTAGAAGATGGAGGCTGCTACGGAAGCGCGTTCGAATGAGCCCTTTATGCCCCATTCGTAGTTGGAGGAGATTTGGGGTTCAAAGCTGTTTTCCTCAACGCCGCCAGCCTGGGCAAAATAGTTGAACCCGCCGGGCATATAGCCTTTGGAGTAGGAAACAAAGGTGCTCCAATCGTCGGCAAACTGCCAGGAGAAGGCCGCCTTGGGCAGGAAGGCGTACCACGCCTTGTCGGCTTTGAAGTCGAACATGGATGGTCCGGACACGCCGACTGGCAGGTAGTACACGGACATGTCGATTTCCTTTTCGATGCGCTGGTAGCGCCCGCCCAGAGTCAACTCGAACTGTTCGGCAAAGGGGATCATGACCTGCCCGAAGGCGGCCAGCGTAGTGGCGTCCGTCTCGGATTCGGCATTCATTTCGAAATTGCCGAAGCCCGTCGGAAACTGCATGCCGTATGGGCCCTGGTCGCGGGTCTCGGTGTCGAAGTAAACGCCGGCCACCCAGCGGAACCCTTCGTCATTGGTGCTGGACAGGCGCAGTTCCTGGCTCCAGTTCTCTACCTCCGTGTCGTCGAACTGGGTCAGTCCGGTGAAGAGCGGATCGTTGCCGAAGTCCGCGTCATATGTGCCGTCATATTCCAGAAGTTTATGCGTGGTCACCGAATCCAGGTTCACGGTACCGAAATCATAGCTCAAGGCCAGGCTCTGGGCATTGTTTTCCGTGATTTGTCTGGTTCGTGCGTCCATGTCGACGTGTTCGGCATCGTCTCTGGAGAAATCGCTCAGCCTCGGCCCTCCCAGCAGTCCGTAACCGTCGATCCCGTATGTTCTTGTGTATTCGTTGGTCAGTGAGATCCTGGCCGTGAATTTATCCGTGGGCATCATGGTCAGGTTGAGGTTGACGCGGCGATCGTCTTCCTTGTTGAACTCGTCGTCCCGTTCGGGGTTGTCATTTTCTATCCAGCCGTCGTCCTGGCTGTACTGACCGTTCAAGCCGAGATAGAGTTTGTCGTCGATCAGGGCTCCATTGGTATTGAAAACGCCACTCATGTGGTTCTCACTGCCGTATTCGGTACCGATCTTGCCATGCCAATCGTTGTCCGGCTTCTTGGTCACGATGTTGATGACCGCGCCGATGGCGTCCTTGCCGTACAGGGTGCCCTGGGGGCCGCGCAGAACCTCGACTCGCTCCGCATTGGCCAGGGAAGCGTCAAATCCTTCGCGTCCGCTGTGCGCCACGCCGTCGATGTAGATGACCACGGGGTTGTTGTTGGTGAACATGGACGGGTTCAGGCCACGAAAATTGACGGCATTGCCGTGGGCGCTTGAACTGGCCGTCATGTTGGGAATCTCGCGGATGAGATCAGGCACGCTTTTGATGCCCTTTTCTTCCAGCATGACCTCGTCGATGACGGTGATGCTCTGGGGCACCTTGACCAGATCCTCTTCCATCTTGTTGGCCGTGACCGTGATTTTTTCTATGGTCACGGGTTCTTTGGCCGCGCTGGAGTTGGTGTCTCCGGCCCAGGCTCCAGAGCAGGTCAGTACCGCAGCCAGGACCAGGGGTAGCAGGCGTGTGCCCAAGCCGGGCCAGCCGCTTGGCGTCTGGGTCTGCTGGGGATTTATAAACGGGAACTCGAACATGGTGATCCTCCGTACGGGTGTATTTCGGAACTGACATTGTTCAAGTCCTCTAACTTCTCCACCCCAAACGGGAATAATTTTACCCCGGCCGGGAAAGGGTCGTGGTTGACTCTTATCCGCCCTTCGTTTTGGCGGATTCTCATCTGCCAAGGTCGAGGCTGCGGCGGTGAATGGAAAGAATGCAGTCCCGACCGGAAAAATATTCGGCCGGGACTGCGGTTTTCATCGGGTACGACCGGACGCCATGTTGTCCTTGGGCTCTCGTTCGTAGGCCGGCCAATCGTCGAGCATGAGGGTGGAAGCGGCCGGGGATGTCGGTACGTCTGTCCAGACAAGACGGCCGTTCTTCGTGCTGATGCCGCGCGGAACCGGTTTGGCATCCTGAGTCTGCCAACCGCCGCCTTGCCACGTCCAGCGTTCACCTCCGGTCCCGTCGTCCTGGACATGAAGGTCCACGGCGCTCGGCGGCCCGAGATAGCGCTTGGCGTCGTCTTCTCCAAACATTCCGGCCAGAGATCCGGCAATGTCGCCGCTTCGGCGCACGGACTCAGCCAACGCCTCGATGTCTTGCGGGGACAGCCTGGATGCCCATTGCATGGCCGCCAGGGAGGCATAGTCGGCACCCCATTTATCGTGCACGGCCAGTGCCAGCGGTCCGACCGGGTTTTCGGCTCCGGCCAGGGCTTTGGTGGTGCTCTGGGCCCCGCGTGACAGGAGGGCGAGCAGGGCTTCGGTGCCATCCGTTTCCGCAACGCACAGAAGACCGATGGCACCGGCCAGCCCATCGCCGATCCAGAGGCCGCCCTCACCTTCGCGCAGATCCGAGGCATCGCCGATCGCGCGTCTGGCCAGGGCGGCGGCGATGTCGGCGCGCCGGGCCAGGCGGCCGGTTCCCGTGTCGGCGACATCCCAGTGGGGCTCTTCGGCCAGCAGGAGCATGGTTCCGGCTACAGCAGCGTCGCCGGAACCTGTAGGCAAGCCTCGCGGCCATTGGGCCACGGTGTCTATGATCGGTGCTCGGCCCAGGCGGCGGGCGACGCAGACACTCATGGCCGAAAGGTCCTGGGCGATGGCCAGTGCGTCCTGGCCGCGGGCATTGTCGTGAACCAGGGTCACTCCATCCACCTGGGTTCGTCGGGCATTTGGGAATGTCTGTGCGGCAAAATCGAGCAGACCATCAAGCTGGCCGTGGCGGATGTCGGCTTCGCGTCCTTTGATTTCGACCCGCCAGATCCACTGCCCGGTCGGCGCGGCAGCGGCATGCGCCAGGGAGGCTCCATAGAACGGCAGTGTGAATTCTTTCGGCAGGCCCAGGCGGGAACGGTCCGCCGCCGTACGGATGACCCGCTTTGCATCGAACCCCAGGCGGGGCATGACGTCTGCGGCCCGCAGCCAGAACGAATCGCCGACCAGCCAGGACGGCTGCGCCAGATCGCTGTGGCCGCCCGTGTTCCATCCCGAGGCGGGCAGACGCCAGGAGAGATCAATCGTGCATCCTGTACTCCGGCCATTTGGCAGGGGAAGGGCAAGATGGTCGTCGTCCACCGTGGCTGTGACGTTTAGCCCATCGACCTGCGCACCAAGCAGTTCAAAGCCGGTCGGCAGCAGGGCGTGAATTTCCTCTCCGGCGGCGCTTACGCCTTCCAGCCGCCACTGACCATGCAGTTCCCCCGCCTCCGGCACAATGGTGAGGACGACCTCTCCGCCCTGCACCGAGAAATTCCCCTGGCGCGACAGCCATCGGGACTCCCAGGTTGCGTCCTTGGCCAGGCGCTGCTCCTCGGTTTCGTAGCCTCCCTCGGTTACGTAGCGTTGGTGCAGCCAGATCGAGCAGCCAGCCAAGGCGATCATGCCGACAACCACGGCCATTCCGGGCCGTCCAAGCAGACCTGCACGGAATTGACGCATCCTGGGCCGCCATCCTTCGTCGGTTCCACGTCGGTTGACGGCAGCCGCCAGGGCAATGATCGTGATGATGAGCGCGAGCTTGAAACTGTTGATCGCCAGAATTTTTTCGATCCAGACCGAGAAACCGGTCAGGCCCGAGAGGGCAATGTCGACGCCGCGACCTATCTGCCAGGGCGGGTAATTGACCAGCCCTACCTCGAAATTGACCACCATGATGAAGGCGGCCAGGATCGCGGCCGCATGGGCGGTTCCCGGATGGCGGATCACGGCGTGCAGGAGCAGGGTGATGGCGGCCATTTCCAGGATGGCGGGCAGTAGCACCATCATCTGATGGAGTACCGGCAGCATGAGCGAGATGCCCTGTGTGGTGAGCAGGCCCGTGATGATCGCGCCAACGGCCGGAATGAGTGAACAGATGACAGCGATGGCCAGGGAGGCGACGGCGCGTCCGGTCAGTCGCACCGAATCCGGTGCCGGGGCGGCATCGAACATTTCGGACAGTCCTGGCTGTTCGTCGCGGCGGGCTGCCATGCCGACCATGGCCGCGACCATGAAGACGACGATCAGGTAGAAGGTGCGAAGCAGAACCGGAGACACATATTCGGTCCGCGCGACCATGGGGCCATAGGCGTGGTGGACGCCGTGGGCGAATCCTGCCGCGACCGCCAGCAGGACAAGAAATCCCATGGCGATCCACAGACCGCGGCTGGCGATGATCTGTCGGATCTGCCAGCGGGATTCGGCGATCACGGCCCGACACCAAGAGGTCGTAACAGTGGGGCAGGGCTGGGCGTCGGGGATGGCAATGGGGAGGCGGGTACGATTGTTCCGGCGCGGGGATGGATGTTGCACGCCTCGCCCAAGTATCAGCGATTCCCTTGTTGTCCGGATGATGGAGATTGCCAGGAACGCCAGAGGTACTGCTCCCCAGATCAGTCGGTTCCATAGCAGAGCCGGCGTCAGTGCCAGCAAGGCGGTGCTTTTCTGGTGCGGTGTCCATTGGTCCACCACTTGATGCTCGGCCTCTGCAAAGCCCGAAGGATCAAGGATCGTCACCAGAAAAGGGTCGGCATGCCCTTCTTTGAAGACGATCATGGAGACCATCCAGAAGGCCATGAGCAGGGCGGCCACTGCAAAGGGCCCGCCGACGCCTCGGGTGCGCAGTGCGGCCACGAAGTACAGGGCACCAGCTCCGGCCGCCAGCGGCAAGGTGAAAACGAGCGCGGCCCAGCCGAAGGCCATCCACGGCGCGTTGGCCACGGAGCCGGGCGGCACCGCGCCGATGGCTTCGAGCAGTGGGGCGGCCAGAAAGCCCAGAATCTGCGAGGTGCCGAGCAGGAGCGCTACTCCGAGGGCGCCTGTGTAGCGTGCGGCCAGCAGGCTGCGCAGAGAGATGGGCGCGGCGAGGACGACTTCATGCAGTTGCACGTTGCGATCGCGCACGATGGGCTGGGCAAAGATCCAGGCCCAGGCGAAGAACAGGAAGAAGGCGTCGCCCGAGGTCATCAGATAGACCAGTCCCGGCGCATTGCGCGGGATATCCATCGCGCCCATTTTTTGCAGATTCTCGGCGCTGGTCATGACAATTAGAATGTAGCCGCTCAGCACGAGGTAGACGAGAGGCAGCACGCCGCCTCTCAGTCCGGCCCGGAATTCGTTCCAGGCCTCACGTAAAAAGAAGTTCATCTAAGCCTCCTCGTCGGCCACGCCAGCGTCGGCCAGGGCCACATGGTAGGCGTCTTCCAAGGTTGCCCGGTGGGGCTCGAAATCCGGACCGGGGCGCTGGTCTTTGAGAACCACGGCCAGGGTTCCGGTGGGAGCGGCGGTCAGGCGCACCGCGGGTGGAAGGATTTGGCCGCGCGGAACCACGCGCGACCAGAGTTGACCCTGCAACCGGTCGGTAAGTTCGGCCGACGCGCCCTCGGCGACGATGGTGCCTTTGGCCATTATGGCCAGGCGGCCGCACAGGTTTTCGACGTCCTCGACGATGTGCGTGGAGAGCAGGACGACCGCTTCCGCCGCGACGTCGGCCAGAACCCGGTGAAACCGGTTGCGTTCGGCCGGGTCGAGTCCTGCCGTCGGTTCGTCAACGATGAGCAGACGCGGAGAGCCGATCAGGGCCATGGCAATGCCGAAGCGCCGCAACATGCCGCCTGAATAGGTCGATACCTCGCGGTGGGCCGCGCCGCTGAGGTTGACGCGTTCGAACAGGCTTTCCACTTCAAACAGGCGTTGCCGTTTATCGGTCCGGCCCTTGAGCCAGGCGAAACGTTCGAGGAGTTTTCGTCCGATGACACCGGGATAGGCGCCGATCTGCTGGGGCAGATAGCCCAGGCGCTGTCGCAGGTGGCCGGGGTCGGCCAGGACATCGACGCCGTCAAGTCCGATCTGTCCGGTATCGGGAGACTGCAGGGTGGCCAGGGTGCGCATGAGTGAGCTCTTGCCAGCCCCGTTGGGCCCGAGCAGGCCGTACAGTCCGGGTTCGACATCCAGGTTGATGCCGGCCAGGGCCTTGACCCCGCCCGCGTAGGTTTTGGTCAGGCCCCGAATGGTCAGGCCGTGGGTTGTGGACATGCGGTCTCCTCGCGATTGATGGTTTGTGGCAATGCACTGTGCAGATGCCAGTCCTTGGCCAGGCCCTGGGCGTTCCACATGGCTCGGTAACGGCCGTCGGCTTTCAGCAATTCTCGGTGTTTACCCTGTTCGACCACGCTTCCTGCATCCAGGACCAGAATGGTGTCCGCGCCGACAATGGTCGAGAGGCGGTGGGCGATGACGATGACGGTCCTGTCCTGGACCAGGACGTCGATGGCCCGCTGCACCGCGACCTCGCTTTCGGTGTCCAGCGCCGCCGTGGGTTCGTCCAGGATGACGATGGGCGCGTTCTTGAGGATGGCTCGGGCGATGCTGATGCGCTGCCGCTCGCCTCCGGACAGGCAGCCGCCGATGTCGCCGACTCGGGTCTCGTAGCCCTCGGGCAAGCGGGAGATGAATTCGTGGCAGTGGGCGGCCCTGGCCGCGTCCTCGACTTCGGCGTCGGTGGCGTCGGCGCGGCCCATGCGGATGTTGTTCAGAATGGTGTCGTCGAAGAGGTAGACATCCTGAAAGACCACGGACACGTGGCGCATGATGGTCTCGGGTTCCATGTCGCGAAGATCCGTGCCGCCAATGCGCACGGTTCCGTTCTGCGGGTCGGCGTAGCGCATGATGAGGCGCGTGATCGTGGTCTTGCCCGATCCGGACGGGCCGACCAGGGCCGTGAGCGAGCGTTGGGGCAGGGTGAAACTGATGTCGTCCAGAACGGGGTGGCAAGTGTCGGCGTAGCAGAACCTCACGTTTTCAAAGTGGATGTCAAAGGTTTCGGGCGTCCTGGCCGGAGTCGGCACGGGCAGGGGCGGCACGGCCAGGAGTTGCTCAACCTGTTCGAAACCGGCTTCCATGTAGTCGAAGGCGTCGGCCAGATTGAAGGTTATGGCCAGGGGTTCGGCGAAACGGGCCACGACCACGAGAAGGGCGGTCAGGGCGGCGACGTCCAGGCTTCCGGTCAGGATGAACCACACGCCCAGGATCATGGCCAGGATGAGGCCGATTTGAACCACGGACGAGGCCAGAAGACTGCTCTTCACGTCACGCAGCTGGGCCTTTTCCTGAACCGAGCGCAGATGCTCCAGGGACTCCCGCAGACGCGTGGACCTGGCTCCGGTCTGGCCCGTGGCTCGCAGGACGGGTAGACCTTGGGCATATTCAATTAGTTCGGCGGAGGTGCGGGCATGGGCCTCGGCCAGAATTCGCATTTTTTGCCCGGCGTTGCCGCGACGACGACGATATACCGGCGTGGCCAGGGGTACGAGCACGAGCATGGCCAGTGCCATGCGCCAGTCCACGAAGGCCGTTGCGATCAGGGCCACGGCCGGGGTGATGATGGAGGTGATGAATGTCGAGGAGATCATCCCCATGGGCGTGATGACCTCGTCGACATTGCCGGCCAGGACGGCCGAAAGTTCGCCCGTGCGTTTGCGATACAGCTCTTCAAGGGGCATGCGCCGCAACTGCTTGCCGAGGCTCACGCGCAGGTCGTGGGTCACGTCGGCCAGGGCGCTGGAATAGTCGAACTCTCGCGCCTTCCAGCGTAGCACCCCGTCGGCGGCGGTACACAGGCTCAGAAAGGCCAGCCACCAGGCCGCTTGGGACAGGTTGGCGGGTGTGGCCAACATGGCTGCCAGTAGAGGGTAGAAGGCGGCAAAGGCCAGCCCTTGAACCACGGCCGAGAGTACGGAAAAGAGCATGCTCCGGCGCAGGCACGGAGCCTGTTTTCCGGCTGCGAGCTGCATGCGCCGCCAGGTTTCGGCCAGAGAGGGAACGGGACGGAGAGTGTCGGTAGTTGTATTCATGGGCTGCTCCTGGTCAGGCTCGGTTTGTGTCGTTGCGACCCAGAGTCCAGCCCTGGGCTTGTTCGTAGCTCCGCCACAGCCCGGCATACACGCCGTTCGCGGTGACCAAGTCATCGTGACGCCCCTGTTCGACCATTTGGCCCCGGTCCAGAACCACGATCTGGTCGGCGTCGCGGATGGTTGAAAGGCGGTGGGCGATGATGATGACCGTGCGGCCGCGCATGAGATTGGCCAGGGCCGTGATGATGGCGGCCTCGTTTTCCGGGTCGGCAAAAGCCGTGGCTTCGTCCAGGACCACCACCGGGCAGTTCTGCAGAATGGCCCGGGCAATGGTGATGCGCTGGCGCTGCCCCCCGGACAGCCGCACCCCCCGATCTCCGGCCAGGGTATGGTAACCTTGGGGCAGGGCCGCGATGAAGTCATGAGCCTGGGCCGCCCGCGTCGCGTTTTCGACCTCAGTGTCCGTGGCCTCGGGTCGGCCCATGCGGATATTGGCGGCGATGGTGTCGTTGAAGAGGAAGGTGTCCTGGAAGACAAAGGACACGTGGCGCATCAAATCCTCGGGCCGGATGTCGCGTACGTCGGCGTCGCCGATCCGCACCGAGCCGTCGGCCACGTCCCAGAAACGCGGAATGAGTCGGGCTACCGTGGTCTTGCCCGCGCCGCTCGGTCCGACCAGAGCCGTGATGGATCCTGCGGGGACGTGAAAGCTGACACCATCCAGGGCATTGTCAGCCCGCCCCTCGTAAGCGAATCGGACCTGCTCAAAGGATACGGACGCGTCGCGCGGTTTCCGGCGGCCCATGGACACAGGCAGCATGGGCACGGCCTGCAGTTCCTGGATGCGCAGGGCGCTGGCGCTGGCCTTGCGGATGAAATGGTTGATCCACATGAGCGGCATGAGCGATTCGGCCATGCCCGTGCCCAGGAGCAGGGCCGCGGCCCAGTCGGGAAAGTCGAGGCTGCCGCCCGTGAAGAGCAACATGCCGCCCAGAGTCAGGGCCAACAGGGTCGGCAGAGGACCGAGGATGAGGATGCTGATCTTGGCGCTGACCGCCGAAACCTCCAGCCATTTGGCCAGGACGTCCCGGAATCCGTCCAGGGCCTTCTGGTAGCGCCCGAAAGACGTAGCGCCGTCGTCAAAGGTCCGGACCACGGGCATGGCCTGGACAAATTCGATGACCGCGTTGTTGATGCGTTCGCGCTCGTCGTCGTAGCGGCGCTGTAGTTCCACGTGGTCGCGCATGGCCAGACGCATGGTCAGAATTCCGAGCCCCAGGAGCCCAAGGGCCAGCAGGGCCAGGCGCCAGTCTATGAAGAGCATCAGGGCCAATGTGGCCAGGGGAGTGGCCACGCAGCGGCCGATCATGGGGGTGGTGTCGGCCACAAAGGCGTGCAGACTTTTGACGTCATCCTGCATGACCTTGGTCAGGGCTCCGGTCCCGATCTGGAGCAGATAGCCCAGAGGTACGCGAGCCATTCGTTCGGCCAGGTCTGTTCGCAGGATGGTTTCCAGGTGAAAGGCAGCCATGTGAGATAGGGTAAAGGCCTGATTGCGCAGGAAGAAGCTGGCTCCAGTCAGCAGGACGGCCAGCACGGCCCATGACCAGGGCCTGGGATCAGGGCCGAGTAGCTGGGCGATGACCACGGCCAGCACGGCTACTGCGGCCAGGCCGGACACTGCGCCCAGTGCGGCCAGGCCCATGGCTAGATGAATGCGTTGCTGCACCGGCCGCATCAGGGCCCAAATGCCGCGTTTGGGCGCGGGCTGGGCCGATTCGTAATGGCTGGCGCACGTGTCGCAGGTGGATGTGTTCATGCAGGACCTCCGGGAATTTGGTTCCAGGAGACCATGGAAGATCAGTGGCGGATTTTCCACCCCGGGAGGGAGAAAGAGTGCCGCGATCGGGAAAGAAGGGGCACCCCGTGCCCCTGACTTTTATGCTCTCGGCAGGTAGGAGGACGGCAGGCGGCCGTGGTGGCGTTTGAAGGCCGTGCTGAAATGGCTGGGGTTGGAGTAGCCCACGGCCAGGGCGGCCTGTAGAATGGAGGCCTGTCCTGATTCGATCAGTTCCAGGGCATTTTCCATTCGCAATGCACGCACGAATTCGCCGATGGACTGACCGGTACGGCGGCGGAATCCGGCCTTGAGATAGCATTCGTTCAGGCCCACGCGGCGGGCAAGAGTCGCTATGGTCGGCGGGTCAGACCACTCCGTCTTAAGGATGTCGACGGCGTCGTCGATGGCCGGATTCGCGCGGGGCATGGCCAGGGTCTGAAGCGGGTAATCGAAGGCCAGAAATTGGGTCAAGAGGTCCAGGGCCAATGATTCAAAATGCAGGCGTCCGCAGATCGTGTCTCGCTTCGAGGCCAGGATTCGGGCAGCGGCCTGGACCAGCGGGGCGGTTTGGTCGGCGCAGCGGGATAACGGATGCATGCCCAGGCCGCTCAGGTCGCAGGCGGAAGCGTTGCCGCGCAAAATCATTTCCAGGCTCCGGCTCATACCGCAGTGGGCGTCGCCTAGCCAGGCTTCGATCATGGGACGGGGTAATTCGATGGACAAGCCCCGGATGACGCGGTGCGATGGCTGGCTGTAGCGCAGGCACTCGGCAAAATTGCGGCACAACCAGAGTTCGCCGCCACGGATGGTTTCTCGTCGGTTAGTTTCCGGGATAATGACCTCGAATTCACCGGTCATCATGAGGTTGAAGCAGACGGTTTCCCTGGCTGTGTGATGGCCGCCTTCGATGGTTCGAAAGAGCTCGTAGTCGCACATGCCCACTCCCAGGCCCTGGTTGATCTGGAGCATCTCTGTCCAGCCGTTGCCGGTTTCGGAGGCCAGTTCCAGGCGCAGACGGGCAGCGTGAGGACCGGACGATGGAGGCGTTTCGATAAAAAAACCTTCTGAAAGATAGTAACGCCTGTAAAATTCCACGATGGATGGATTTGAATGAGAAGTCGTTCCTGCGCAAGGGTCAAGGTTGTACATGGGCAAACCTGCATTGGTTGGGGTATGACGGACTTTTTTGGACATTCACAGAGTTCGCGCTTGGCTGATCGTATCTGTTCGCTGGTCGGAATATGAGTGTCACACAAGTTAGATACTATGCGCAAAATTAGTCTTGTCTAACGTTCGCGGCCATAAAATTGCCGATGAAAGCCAGGGTTTGGCGTGGCCAGTCACTTGAGGCCCGGCAGGGCGAGCATGGTTGCGGTGAGGCGAGGTTGAGCTGCTTCGGCGTAAAAGAAAAGGCCCGCCCTTCGGATACCGAAGAACGGGCCAGGGAGGAGAAAAAGAGGCTAGGGCATGGGCTTGGCCTGGACCCAGATCACGGCGTCCTGGGACAGTTCCTTGTCCTTGTATTTGTCAACGGGGCCTGCCCCCAGGGCTGCAAATCCCCACCAGCCGGCCTTGGGCAGGGCGTAGACGAATACGCCGTTGGCGTCGGCCTTGATGGTCTGCACGGCCAGACTGTCATGCGGAGCTTCGATCGCGGCTTTTTCGCCGAATTTGTTGGCCTTCATGTCGGGCTCGTGGTTCAGGAATTCGACCTCGATCTCGGCAAAGGGCACGGGCTCGCCGCCGCCTTTGACGATGCCTCGGAATACGTTGCCGGCCCACAGGCCGTAGGGCTTGTCCAAGGGGACGATTTCGGCCGGCAGACCCAGTTCGGCGTCCCAATCCGTGGGCGCGCCGGCGGCGTTGACCACGACCTTGGTGAACTGCTGGATGTAGGCGTCTTCGTTGGCCTCGAAGTACGGGGCCGGAGTCAGGGCGAAGACCCAGTCGCCCATGCCGCGCAGGGCGTGGGACGTTTCAAAGGCCTTGCCTTCGTTGGTCAGGCTCTTCCAGGTGATGGGTTTCAGGGTGGAGGTCAGGTCCTTGGTCTCACCCTTGTGCAGTACCTCGAACTTCAGGGGCTGCTCCATGTCCATGGTGTGTCCGGCTTCAAAGGGGTGGGTAAAAACCATCTTCAGGGGCAGGTCACCGCCTTTCTCCAGTGCCGATTCCGGGGTGTAGACCATCTGAAAATGGGCCAGGGCCGGGGAAGCGAAGGCGAAGATGGCCAGCAAGGCAGATAGGACGAGGCTTTTCTTTTTCATGGTTACTCCTTGCGGGGATTAGTGGATTTGGGAACCGGGGATGACGATCTGATGCCCTTCACCGGCATCGAACTTGACACTGTAATCGCCGGCGGGCTTCTTGAATGTGAACTCCGAGGTTTCGCTCATCTTGCCGGATTCGATGGCGGCCTGGGCAGCGTCAAAAACCGTGATGCCCACGCCCGCAGCGGAGGAACCGTCCGAGAATCCGCCTTCGCAAGTCACGGTGCCGTCGCCATTATCCCAGCAGGAGCACAAGGGCGTATGGGCCGAAGCCGAAACTGCGCCGATAAGCAGCAGGGCGAAGATGAAGGGAATGATTTTTTTGGTCATGACAACTCCTTTATTATAAATGGTTTGCATTCCGGGTCAGGGGTGACCCGGATCAGGTTCAAGTGGTGGATTTGGGAGCATGGCCGCGCCCACGGCCAGAGCCAGGGCCAGTCCGTAAAAGGCTATCATCGCCTGCAGGCCGGTGAGACCAAGGAGATTGCCCCCGGTGAAGACAAGTACGGCCACCGCGATGCCAAGGGCGATCTGGCCTCCCAGGGAAAAAAGCATGTACCCCCATGATCCGCTTTGCAGTTTGATGGTGACAAGGGTGGCCAGGCAGGGCGGGTAGAGCACCATGAACAGCATGAGCGCCAGGGCATGCAGGGACGTGAAGCCCGATTCGGTTGCCTTCATCGACGCGGACAGGTCGCTGTTCGGAGCATCGGCGTCTTGCTGGTACAGAGCGCCAAGGGTGGCCACGGTGTTTTCCTTGGCGGCCAGGGCCGAGAGCAGGGCCACGTTGATGCGCCAGGTGAATCCGGCCCACTGGGTCACGGGTTCCATGGCCTGGCCGATGCGTCCAAGGAAACTGGAGTCTATGCGCGCCTTTTGCACGTCCATACGGATCAGTTTGCGTTCTCGCAGCAGGCCGCGCAGGCCCCGGCTGATCTTGCCGTATTCCTCGGCGGGCTGGCCCTTGACCATGGTCAGGTACACGGCGCTGCGTTCCTCGAAGCGCTGGTCGACCCTGGCTGCGTCCTCCGCCGAAGCCGCCCTGATCTTGGCCTGCTTATAGGCGGCCTCGAATTCGAGCAGTTCCGGGATTTCGTCCTGCCTGAAAGTGTCCTGCAGAGGGGATTTCTCCACTATCCGCATGAAGGCGGTTTGGGCCTGATCGCCCCTGGTTTCGAATTCACGCATGGATTCTTCCCCGACCCCGGGAAAGCGCAGTAGAGCGAAAACAATGACGGCCACGGCCGCGACGACGGAGGTGATCTTCTTGACGAAGAGCCAGACCTTTTGCAGCGCGGGGCGCAGCACACCACCGACGGTGGGCAGGTGATAGTCCGGCATCTCCATGATGAAGGGAGCGCTCTCCTGTTTTTTCAGGACGGTAAGCGTCAGCAGCTTGGCCACAGGCAGGGCCATGAGCAGGCTGATGGTGGAAATGAAAAACATGGCCAGGGCCTGATGCTGGGCGAAATAGGCGCCGATGAGCAGGATGTAGAGGGGAACCTTGGCCAGGCAGTTGAGCATGGGGATGATCAGGATTGTGGCCAGCCTTGCACGGTGGTCGGGCACGGCCTTGGTGGACATGACCGCCGGGACGGCGCAGCCGCCTACATAGACTCCGCCCAGGACCAGGGGCAGCGTTGCCTGTCCGTGCAGGCCGAAGCGCTGTAACAGCCTGTCCAGGATGAAGGCCATGCGAGGCATGTAGCCGCTGTCCTCCAGAATGGCGATGAGGGTGAACAGTATCAGGAAAATGGGGATGTAGTTGAGCAGGGCGTTGACGCTGTCCACGACCCACAAGCCCAGGGCGCGCACCATGGGGTCGTCGATGAAACCGGATGCTGGCAGGGCCAGACCGCACAGTTCCTTGAACTTGGCCAGGATGGGCCATGTGTAGTTGGTCAGGTTGTAGCCCTGCACGATGGAGAGTTGGTAGAGCAGATAGATGATTCCCAACAGAATGCAGGGGCCGAGCAACTTGTGACAGACTACTGCGTCTATTCTGTTGGTCATGCTCCGTGAAGAAAAGGAGTGCTTCTGACAGGAGGACACGATCTCGTCGGCCAGCTTGTAGCGGCATGAGGCAAGGTGCCGGGACACCGATTCGCCGGTCTCTTCCTCGAATTCCTGTGCGAGTCTTCCGGCCATGTCGACGAGGCGGTCGCCATTGTGGATGTTGACGCGGACATGTTCCAGGGCAAATTCGTCTTTTTCCAGAAGTTTGATGCGCAGCCAGCGGTGGGGCAGTGCCGGATTTGCAGACTCGCGGCGCATCCAGTTTTCGAGAGCCTGGATCTTTTCCTCCAGCGGCCCATAATCTACCTGTCTGGGATGCCTGGCGGCCTTGGATTCGGCAATGACCGCCTTCATGAGCAGACTTTTTCCCTCGCCCCGGGCCGCGGCCACGGGAACCACGCGAATGTTCAGTCGCTCCTCCATGAGGTGCAGGTCGAACTCCACTCCGTCCTTTTTGGCCTTGTCCATCATGTTCAGGGCCAGAATCACGGGCCGGTCCATCTCCATGAGCTGCAGGGTCAGGGCCAGGCTGCGCCGCAGGGTCGATACGTCGGCCACGTTGATGCAGACATCGGGCTTTTCTTCGAGCAGAAAGTTGCGAGCAACCCTCTCCTCCAGTGAGTAGGAAGTCAGGCTGTACGTTCCGGGCAGGTCCACCAGGTTGACCCGGACACCTTCGACGCTGAATCGGCCAGTCTTCTTCTCCACGGTGACACCGGGATAGTTGGCCACGTGCTGGTGCGCGCCGGTGAGCATGTTGAACACGGTGGATTTGCCGCAGTTGGGCTGGCCTGCCAGCGCCACGAGTCGTGTTTGAACCGTCACTTGAGCTGAACCTCCACGAAGCTGGCTTCTTCGTGGCGAAGACTCAATAGCATACCCCCAATCTCGACTTCCATGGGGTCCTCCAGAGGGGCGTTGCGCAGCACCTTGATCGACGCCCCCGGAAAGATGCCCAGGTCCAGCAGGCGTTGGCCAAGCCTGTCAGTGGCGTACAGATTCGTGATCGTGCATGAGTTGCCTGGAATGAGATCGCTGAGGACCATGTCGTCGTCTCCTGGAGATCGTTGGTTGCGTATGTATCAAGCTCTGCTTGCCGGTTGCTGGCAGAGCGCAATTCGTCATTGTAAATGATTAAGCAGCAAACTTTTTCCGTGGGCGAAAATGATGAGCAAATCACAACAATTTATTTTTATTGGTCAAATAAATTTAGACAGGTGTGTTTTTTAGATAAGCAGGTAGAAATGTCTAACTCTTGAGGCCATAAAATTAACGGTAGAAGCCAGAGATGCCGTTAGCGGCCATGCAAAAAAGACTTTCAGCCTGATTTTCTGGCCTGCGATGGCTTGAGCCCGAAATGTTCGACAAAGGTTTTGGAAAAATGGCTGAGGTTGGAGTACCCCACTTCCAGCGCCGTCTCTGTTACGCTCCGGCCTTCGTCGCGCAGCAGGCGCATGGCCATCTCCATGCGCAGCAGCCGCAGGTAGGCGTATGGCGGCATGCCGCAGGCCATTGGGAAAACCTGCTTGAGTTTGGAGAGGCTCATACCTACCTGGCTGGCCAACGATTCGAGGTCGGGTGGATTTTCCATGTTCGCCTCAAGAATGGATTTGGCCCTGTCCACAGCGCGCAGGGTCTCGGAGGGAATTTGCGCGCTGACATCCTGTCCGCCGGAATGCGTGAAATGCCAGACCATCTCCAGGGTCTTGGACAGAACCAGCGGAGCCGAGCCCTGCTCGCCCGTGCTGATGGTCTCGCGCAGTCCGGCAAGGGCCTGGCGGATGGAGCTGGTCATGGGCCGGTGGACGTGCATGGGGCGTCCATTGATCATGGCCGCCTGCAGGTCGTGGCCCAGGGGGGTGTCACCGATCAGTCTTTGCAGGTCCTTGGCTGGGCAAACGATTTCGAGCAGTTGCACCTGCTGTTCCCTCATACATTTGTTGCACAGGCATTTCCCGGGCTCGTATTGCAACAGGCAGTTGCCTTGGGGGATACATAGCTCGTCATTGTTTCCGGCACCCGTGACGCTGACCCGCAGGTCACCATTGAGGCATATGGCCATCCAGCAGGTGTTCATGTCCTTTGTCGGGAGGATTTCGTCTTCCGCTTCCGTGGCAAGATCACGGAAAGATACCCGGAACCCTTCGAAAAACCATTTGTTTTCGGTTGGCTGTGTGTCGTCCTGGGTGTTCTGAATGGTGGTCTTTTTTTGCATTTGCTTGCTCGTCTCGCTTGGTCCGGGGATTGGATGATACGGAAAATAAAATTAGACATGTTGAATAATTTACGACGCCTCCTATTCCAGATTCAGTTCTGCTGGCAAGTAGGTTCTTGTCAAAATTGAATTTTTTTTTGGAGTAAAATTTACTTGATCCTGGAAGTAAGTCTGACAATTATCTGTAATCAAATGAAATAATTAAGCTGGCCATACCTGTAGTCTGTTGCAGGGGGGGCTCGCCATGGCGTTTTGAGATTATATTCAAGCTCAGTTGGCTTTTGAGGCGGGTCTTTTGTCGGAATATGAATTAGGCAAGTCTTATCGTTAAGTTAGAAAAAACTAGGATATTAAGTAGTTATTGATTATAAGCATTGTTGTTATGAACTTTTTGTGATGACTGACGGGAAAAAAAAGTCAACACAATAACTTTGAGCGTTAGTTTTTTTTAAGCGTTTTTTTGGTCCTATAGTTCCTTTTCCGCCATTTTTTTTCCTGTTTGTGTGTTGGAGTTCTTCTTGGCTCGGCACGTGTGCTTAAGAATGTGCTCGGATCCGTTGGTCTCTCCATCATGACCAAAATCACGGGACTGGTTCTTTCGGCCATGGCAGCTCAGATTGTCTTCGCCGGAATAGTCAACTTTTTAGGCTAGTATTTCGCTTTGTGAATCGGCATGGAATAATGACCCACCCCGGCAAGCCCTTCAAGGTCTTCCGACTGAACGACTTTGAGGGGGGCAAGGAGATGCTGACGGTGGAGACTATACGCAAGATCAAGCTGGCCCGTGGTCGAGACGGCAAGACGATTCGGCAGATAGTCAAGGACTTCAATCTGAGCCGGAATACGGTTCGAAAGGTCCTCGGATCCGAGGCGACCAGGTTTGAATACCACCCCACGGTCCAGCCCATGCCGAGGATGGACCGGTTTACGGAGTGGATTGCCCGGCAATGGAGCGCAAGAATATTTCTGCTCAACCCGGCTTGATCATGTGCGTGGCAAGTATAATCTTGTCGAGATTTTCATCGCAGATAGGTTTGCACAAGCTGATCCATGGCACCGTCTTCCCGCATGCGGCGAATTTCCGTGTTGAATCGCTGCAAGACATCGGTCATGTTCTGGGATTTGGGAAAGCTCAGATAGGTTCTGTTCACGGTCAGCGGGGTGCCCAGCTCCATGATCTGGCCGTCGGGGTCGACGTCTGCGCGGATGAGATCCCAGGTTTCGGGGGCGGCAAGCGCGGCGTCGACCCGGCCGAGCAGGAGACGATGAAAATTACTGCGGTCGTCGCTGAGCTGAACCGTTTCAAACCAGCCCGCAGCCACAGCCTCATCAAATCCGTCGCCATAGGTCCAGCCGCGCATGACCCCGATTCGTTTCCCGCGCAAGTCCTTCATTTCACGAAATGGGAAACGCTTGGTTTTCATCATGTAGACCATCAAGCGCTCTTCATAGATGGGTGTGGAGTAATCATACTTCCATAGCCGTTGCTGATTCAAGTATAAGCCACCTATGCCCCACTTTCCTTCATCTGCTCCTGCCTGGGCTCTCTTCCATGGTAGTGGTATGAGGGTAACAGGTTCGTTCATCCGCCAGAAGGCCTTGGCAATGATCGCTGGGTACAGTCCGGTGGCATTGCCCTCGTGTTCATACATGAATGGCGGATTGGCCCGGTCAAAGGTGATAATTATGCCGGAAAAGGCTCGCGAACCTGTCAGGGTGACCAGCCCGGCCAGGCAGACAATCATCATGGGCAGCGAAAGCGAAAAGTTGTTTTTGCCTGCCATGGGGCCTCCCTGCATACGGTTGCGCGGCGGCTGCCCGCCGCGCCGATGGGTGTAGCTATTTGAGATTGTCCACTGCCAATTTTTCCAAGGTTCAGTCAGCCTTCATGGCCGCCAGAGTTTCATTGAACCTGGCCAGCAAGTCTGTTTTGCCGGCGGATTTGTTGAAGATGAAATATGTGTTGTTCTCGGCCATGGGCGTGGTCATGGCGATCACGCCGAGCAGTGGCCAGATGAGCCTTGTAAGCTTCGTTTGCTGCCACAAAGTTTCATGCATTTCCTCCGCGAAGAATTATTTACTTATGAATTATATACTAAGTACGGTAAAGATTAATGAACAGTCCTGCTCAGAAAAAGTTGCAAAAAAAGTAATACATTTCTATTAGCGAACAGATTCTGGCATATGCAAGAAGAAAGGTGGCGTCGGGGAAAATGTCATAAATTAGAAGAGGCCCGGGGGTGTATAATATTTTGTCCTGAATCCGTGAAAAAGTTGCATTGAATATACAGTTTTGAAACATTTTGCACTTGAAATAAATCAATGATATCGGTATATTGAACTTGCTTTTC